>USEF01000006.1 GCA_900553475.1 uncultured Collinsella sp.
GGAACCGGGCGCACGGGAGGGAAAGCGAGGTTACTCGCCGAGCTTGGGATGCAGCAGCGACGGCGCAGCGCCGAGCAGCATCTTGGTGTAGGGGTCCTGGGGGTGCTGGAAGACCTGCTTGGCCTCGCCCTGCTCGACGATCTTGCCGCCATTCATAACGATGATGTCGTCAGAGATATAGCGGACCGTCTGGATGTCATGGCTGATGAACACCATGGCCAGGCCGAGCTCCTTCTTAAGGTCAGTCAGCAGGTTCAGAATCTGCGCGCGGACCGAAACGTCCAGAGCCGAGGTGGGCTCGTCGGCGATGATGGCATCGGGGTTCAGCGACAGGGCACGGGCAATTGCGACGCGCTGACGCTGGCCGCCCGAAAGCTGGCCGGGAAGAACCTCGGCAGCGGAGCTGGGCAGACCGGTGAGCTCCAAGAGTTCCTTGACGCGCTTCTCCTGCTCGGCCTCGGTACCCAGGTTGTGGACGCGCATGGGGTCGAGCAGCTGCTCGCGAACGACCATGCGGGGGTTGAGCGCCGTGGCCGGGTTCTGGAACACGACCGAGATGACGCGACCCATGTGGCGACGGTCCTCGGCGGTACGTTTGGTAACGTCCTTGCCCTTAAAGTAGACCTTGCCGCTCGTGGGGGCCTGCAGGCCGCACATGACGTTAGCGGTGGTGGACTTACCGCAACCGGACTCGCCGACGATGCCGATCGTCTGACCGGGCATGAGCTTAATCGTTACACCCTGGACGGCGTGAACCAGGTTGGGGTGCAGAATCGAGCCGGTACGGGTCCTAAAGGTGACGTGGACGTCATCAAGGAAGATGATCGGCTCGACGCCGTTGACTGCGGTATCGCTCATCTACATCACCTCCGCGTGAGGGGTCAAACCATTTGCCTTGAGCACCTCGTCGGGGAGCTCGGAATAGAAGTGCTCGGTGCCGGGCACGCGCTTGAAGACCGGACGGGTATCCAGGCCAATACGCGGATGGCTCGAGCGGGGTGCGAAGCGATCGCCCTTGGGGAAATCGCGCGGGCTGGGAACGGCGCCGGGGACCTGGTGCAGACGGCCCGAGCCGCTCTCGATGGACAGAACGGAGCCCAGAAGACCGCGGGTGTACTCGTGGATCGGGTTGGTGAGCAGCTCCTTGGTGGGTGCCTGCTCGATAACCTGGCCAGCGTACATAACCGTGATGTTATGGGCAACCTCGGCGACCAGAGCCAGGTCATGCGAAACAAAGATCATGGCAAAGCCGAGCTTGGCCTGAAGATCGTTGAGCAGCTTGATGACCTGCTTCTGGACGGTAACGTCCAGAGCGGTCGTGGGCTCGTCGCAGATGACCAGCTTGGGGTCGCGGGTAAGGGCCATAGCGATCAGGACACGCTGACGCTGGCCGCCGGAAAGCTCGTGCGGATAGCTCTCGAGCGTGCGCTTGGGATCGAGGCCGACGAGCTCCAGGAGCTCCTCGGCGCTGCGGGTTCCGCCGCGCTTGGTGAGCTGCTTCATCTGGGCAGAGATGAGCATGGAGGGATTAAGCGAGGACAGGGCGTCCTGATAGACCATAGCGATATCGGTACCGCGCAGGCCGAACCACTCCTTCTTGCTCATCTTGAGCAGGTCGCGACCCTCCCAGAGAACCTCGCCGGAAAGATGCTCGTCATCGTCGGTCAGGCCCATGATGGCCAGCGTGGTGATGGACTTACCGCAACCGGACTCGCCCACCAGGCCCATGGTCTGACCAGGACGAACGTCAAAGTTGACATGGTCGACGACGTTGATATCACCGTGATGCTCAAACTGGATGCAGAAGTCACGGACCGAGAGAATCGGCTCAACGGACTCGTCGGGCACGTGGCGATCGTCACGCTTGAGCTCGACATCGCGCAGGGCGCCAAGGCGAGCGGAGAGGGACTGGGCCTGCTCCTTGTAGGCGCGAACGGGGTCGGAGACCAGCAGGTCGGCCTCGCGACGCTTGGAGGAATCGGTAGGATCCAGGGCAGCGGAGGGAGCAGCGGCCATGGCGTCGGTAATGCCCTCAGAGAGGATGTTGAGCGCCAGGCAGGTGATCATGATGGCTAGGCCCGGGAACAGCGCCTGCCACCAACGACCGGCGAGCACGCCGCCGCGGGCGTCGGCGAGGATGTTGCCCCAGGTAGCGGTGGGCTCCTGGATACCAGCGCCGATGAAGGTCAGCGAGGCCTCGAAGATGATGGCGTCGGCGACCAGGGTAACGGTGAAGACCATGATCGGGGCGATGCAGTTACGCAGAACATGCTTAATCAAAATCCACGGAGCCTTGGCGCCGGAAACGATGACCGCGCGGACATAGTCCTCGCCGTACTCGGACACGATATTGGCGCGTACGATACGGGCAATCTGCGGAGTGTACATAAAGCCGATGGCGAAGATGATCGACGGCACGGAGTTGCCCAGGATGGAGACGAAGACGGCCGCGAGGGCGATGCCCGGGATGGACATGATGATGTCCAAGATACGCATGATCGTCTCGGAGACGGCCTTGCGCGAAACCGCTGCAAGGGCGCCCACGACCGAGCCGCAGACCAGAGCCATGGCGGTGGCGCCAAAGCCGATAATCAGCGAGTAACGACCACCGTAGAGCATACGCGACAGAATGTCGCGACCCTTATCGTCGGTACCGAAGATAAATCCGTTGCCGGGAGCCTGGCGAGCCGTAAAGATCTCGACCGGGCTATAGGGGGCAAGAAGGGGCGCCAGAATCGCAGTCAGGGCGACCAGCACCAGCACGACGGCGGCAATCTTAGAAGACAGCGTCATCTTCTTCCAGCCACCGAGCTTGAGCCCCTTGGAGGCAGCCTTCTCGAGCTGCTCGGTTTGCTTCTCTCGAATCTTTACCATAATCTACACCGTCCTGATGCGCGGGTTGATGAGCAGGTAGAGCATGTCAACCACGATGTTGATGATGATGAAGGCAAGAGCAACGACGATGACGACGCCCTGAACCAGGTTCGCCTCGTTGCCCTGAACGCCCTGCAGAATCGCGGTGCCCATGCCGGGGAGGTTGAAGATAACCTCGATGACGACGGCGCCGCCCATGAGGTAACCGATCTTAAGACCGAGGGTGGTGACCGGGGTGATCAGCGCATTGCGAAGAACGTTGATGCCGACGACGACCTTCTCGGGAACGCCGGCGCCGCGAGCCATACGGACATAATCCTTGTCGAGCTCCTCGACCATGGCGGTACGCACGATACGAGTCATCTGGCCCGTCAGCGGAAATGCCAAGGCGATAGCGGGCATGATCATACGCCCCAGATAGCCAACCGGATTCGTGGTGAAGTGAGGCAGAGCGCCCGATGCCGGGAGCACCTTAAGGTAGGAAGAGAACAGCAGGATCAACAGAACGGCAAGCCAGAACGACGGGGTTGCCAAGCCGGCGATGGAAAAGACACGGATTACTTGGTCCGGCCATTTGTCGCGATACAGTGCCGCGATGACGCCGAGCAAAAACGAAACGACCGCACCGATGGCAAGACCGATGAAGGTCAGCTGCATCGTGACGGGCAGGGCCGTGGAGATGCGCTTGGCAACGGAGTTGCGGGCAGCACCATAGGTGCCCATGTCGCCATGGATCAAATCGCCCATATAGCGCACGTAGCGCACGGGCCAGGGGTCGTCCAGACCATACTTCTCATGGTACTCGGCAACCGCCTCGGGCGAGGCACCGTCACCCAACGCCGTGTAGGCGGGGTCGGTCTTGGAGAACGACATAAGGAAGAACACCAGGACGGTGACGCCCAATGCCATGATCGGCAGCGCCACAAGACGCCTTCCAATCAAACGTAGCAAGTTGTTCACGTTCTCTCCCCTTTCTTTTGTCGGTAGGACCAACTGGTATATGAGTACGGATACTCATTACAAGACCCGAGCGACATCGTTGCCGCCCGGGTCTTTGTTTCAACTATGAGGATACGGTCCCAACGACCGACATCCTGCATATAGACTCAAGCGAGTCTTACGCCTTGACGGTCGCAACGCCCCTGAAGGACATGCTCGTCGTGCCGATGCCCTTGAAACCATCGAGGGCCTCGCCATTGGGCGCAGTGGACGGATCGTCCCAAGAAGCGGAGACGGTCTTGACGTGGACAACGGGGTACAGAACGGCGTTGTCGGCAATGATGTCGAAACACTCGTTCCACTTCTTCTGCTGCTCGTCGCCCTCGGCGGCAAGAGCCTCGTCCATGAGACCGTGGAGCTTCTGCCACTCAGCGGACTCCTTCCACGGGCAACGGGTCTGCATCCAGACGTTGTCGCCGTACCACCAGTTGAGCAGCAGGTCGGGGTCGGCGCCGAAGCAGGAAGGATCGCCAGGGGCAAGGAGGATATCGTAGGCCTCGCCGCCGTCGATGGCGGCGTAGGTGGCCGGCGAGGTATCGGTCTGGATAGTCACATCGAAGCCGAGAGCGTCGAGGTCGTTCTTGACCTGGGCGGCCATGCCCTTAATCTGCTCGTTGTCGGTGGTGCGCAGGGTGATGGCACCCGGGGTGATGCCAGACTCCTCGATGAGCTTCTTAGCCTTCTTGGTGTCGGTCTTGTACACCGTGGAAGCCTCATGATAGTTGGTGAAGCTCTTGGGCAGGTAGCAGCTGGCAGCGGTGGCAAGGCCGGCGAAGGTGTTGCTGACCATCTTCTCGGTGTCGAGCGCATACATGACAGCCTGACGGACCTTGACGTTGTTCCAAGGCTCCTTGGCGACGTTGAACATGATGAAGCGGGTGCCGAAACCCTGAACGTTGTCAATCTTGCAGCCGGCGCTCTCGAGCTGGTCGACGGCGTCAGCGGTAACGAGCTCCATAACGAGCGTGGAGCCTTCCTGCTGGGCGGTAACGCGAGCGGTGGGGTCGGTCAGGATGCTGTACTGGATCTTCTTATCCTCGGCAGCATACTCACCGTTGTACTCGGGGTTGGGAACCAGGGTGATCTCGGTATCGGAGATAGAGTCGTACATCCAGGGGCCGGAACCGATCGGCTGCTTGGCGCGATCCTCCTCGGACTGAGTAGCCGGGGTAACACGGATGATGGCCAGACGATCCTTGAGCAGGGAGAAGTTGGGGACCTTGGTCTTGACCGTTACAGTGTGGGCATCCTTGGCCTCGATGGACTCGAAGGGCTGGAAGAACGGAGCATAGGTAGCGGAAGCAGCGCAAGCGGTGTAGGAAGCGACGACGTCGTCAGCAGTGACCTCGGTACCATCGGAGAACTTGGCGCCCTTGCGGATGGTGACCTCGAAGGTAGTGTCGTCCACGGACTTGGGATCGTCGGTGGCGAGCTCGTTGAAGGTGCTGTAGTCGTGGTAATCGATGCCGTAGAGACCCTCGACGACGTGCCAGTTAGCACCCAGGCCCACAGCGGAGCCGGTGCTGGCGGGATCGAAGCTGGACGGAGCGTAAGCGGAACCAGCGGTAATCACACCGCCGCCACGGTTGGCGGAATCGGCGGAACCGGAAGCGGAACCCTCGTCGTTGGAGCTGCCACCGCAGCCGGTGAGACCAAGCCCTGCGACAGCAGCGACGCTGCCGGTGAGGCCGAGGAACGAACGCCTGGACATACCCTTGTTGATGATGGCCATGTCTTCTCCTATCAATAGAGAATCTTACCCGGGAGCACCTAGACTTGCCCCCGCGCAACTTGCGGACGATATATACCTTACCTACCGACGAACCCAACTGAGGTGCCGCGCTCGGCGACCGATACATACATACGCTTGAACGGTATTTACTACCGTTCACCGAATTCATTGACAAACGATTCGCCAGACAGTATGTATCGACGAGGTGAGATATCAGTCATCGTCAACCCGCAGGATAGCAGGGTTGTTCACCATGGCTAGTCAAACGTTTTAGCGTTAATAAAACCCGAAATCGACAGGTAATCGCCGCGAAATAAATGATTGAAAATCGGCCAATCATGTATATCAGTTGTTTAGAAGCACGTTTAGTTTTCGGAACGGTTGGCCGATGCCTGGGCGCGTTCGGCATTCCATGCAACAAGTGCCTCGTGGACCGCTTTGGCGACATCGGCCGGAACGCCTCGAACTTCCGCGATCTCTTGCTCGCTCGCCGCGCGCAAACGCTTCATCGAGCCAAAATGGCGCATAAGGGCACGTTTTCTGGTGGGTCCCACGCCTGGAACGTCATCGAGCACCGAAACCGTCATGGCTTTATCGCGCAACTCACGGTGGAACGTGATGGCAAATCGGTGGGACTCATCGCGTACCTGTTTAATTAGATAGAGCGAAGCAGACCCGGTCGGCAGCACGACAGGAGTCTCGTCCCAAGGCACAAAAACTTCCTCGTCGGCCTTCGCCAAGCCACAAACTGGTATATCGAGCCCAAGAGCCTCAAGTTGCTTGATCGCAGCGGTCAATTGCGGCTTACCGCCATCGACAACGAGCAAATCGGGGCGCGAGCCAAAGCGCTCGTCGGCCATGCGCTCGGGAGCATAGCGTCGTCCCAAAACCTCGGACATCGACACGAAGTCGTTTGCCTCGTCCAATTCGGCCTGAATTTTAAAACGACGGTACTGGCTCTTGTCGGCGCGCCCGTTGGTAAACACCACCATCGAGGCGACCGTAAAGGTGCCATGCAGTGTAGAGATATCGAAGCACTCGATACGCAACGGCGGCGATGGCAGCGCCAACGCACTTTCGAGCTCCAGGAGCGCTTGATTGGTGCGGTCGTCAGCGTACCCCGTTCGCATCATGTAGCGCATGAGGGCATGGCGCGCATTTTTGGATGCCATATCGAGCAGACGGTGCTTTTCGCCACGCTGCGGCCTATGGAGATGGCAGGAACGCTCACGCTTGCCCGCAAGCCACTCCCCCAGCGCCTCCGCATCCTCAAGCTCGACGGAAAGGTTGACCTCAGCTGGAATATCAGCCGTCTCGTCGTAATAGCGCTTAAGAAAGCCCGACTGGAGCTCTTCCTCGTCAACATCAAGACCCTTGTCGAGAATGAACTCGCAGGTGCGAACTGTTCGGCCCTCGCGAACGACGAAGACGCAAGCGGCGGAGATGGTCTCCTCGCGATAGAACCCGATGACATCGATATCGACACTGGAGGGAAAAACGACTTGCTGACGATCGTCCAGACCCCTGATGACCTCCAAACGACGTTTGACGCGTGCCGCGCGCTCAAAGTCGAGCGCCTCGGCGGCATCCGTCATCTCGGAGGTCAGCTCATCGACGACATCCTTGCGATGGCCCGACAAAAAGCGCTCGACACGCTTGACGTTCTTGGCATAGTCTGCCGGGGAAATCGCGCCGACACACGCACCCGGGCCGCGCCCGACATGGTAGTCAAAGCAGGGACGCCCGTTTTGTGCGCATATCATATTGACGATGTCTTCCTCGCCCTTGTGGGACTCGATGGTACGGCGACAACGACGCCACTCCGCACAGGATGCAGAGCAGATGGGGATAACCTTGCGCAGCGTATCTATCGTCTCACGTGCCGCACGGCTATCGGTATAGGGTCCAAAATAGCGCGTTCCCGGCTTATGACGCTCACGCGTGTATTTGATCGCGGGATACAGGTCGCCCTTTGTAATGGCGATAAAGGGGTAGCTCTTGTCATCCTTGAGGTCGACGTTAAAGTACGGATGGTACTGGCCGATCAGGTTGCGCTCGAGTACAAGCGCCTCATGCTCGGTTTCGACAACGATGTAGTCAAAGCTCGCCACCAGCTGCATCATCAGCGGGATCTTTTGACGCTCATCCTGCAGTGTCACGTATTGACGCATGCGGGCGCGCAGGTTTTTCGCCTTGCCCACGTAGATGACATCGCCCTTGGCATCCTTCCAAAGGTAGCATCCGGGCTGTGTGGGAACGCGCGAAACCTGCTCGGCAAGCGTTGGTATGTTGTCGTGACCGGCCACGCGCACCTACTTGCGACGAAGCAGCGCCGAGACCTCGGGCATCTTAAGGACGACGGCAAGGCCAAAGGTAACAGCAAGCGAGACGACACCCGCAACGCAAACATAGCCAAGAGTAATCAGAATCGAACCGCCAAGCGCCCCGACAAAGTGCTCAAGCGCCCACATGACGCCGGCGCCTGCGGCAGCACCCAGGCCACCGAGCAAAAGGCCAAAGAAACCGCCATGTAGGATAGATTTGACCTGAAGGCCACGCAGACGACGACGCAGCCACCACAGCGAACAACCGACCAAGATCACGTAGTCGACGACATACGAAAGCGCGATTGCCGGCATGCCGAAGCCCAGCACAACGCCAAACAGCAGAACCGAGCCGGCCTGGCCGATGGCAGAATACAGGCAATAGCGGCTATAGGGCTTCATGTCGAGCAAGGCAGAGAAGCTCTTCTGCATCAACACGACCACGCCGTAGAGCGGCAGCGAGAGCGCCAGGTAGACAAGGTACTCGGACACCAGCGTCACGCCGGATTCATCGAACTTGCCAGCACAGTAGATCATGTTGAGCGGACGCGCGAAAACAATCAGGTACAGCGCGAACGGAATCAGGAAGAACAGCATCTGGGCGACGCCACGCGAAATGCCCGTGCGAACGCTGTCGTAATCCTTCTCCTGCGCGTCGTGAGAGAGCTCGGTATAGAGCGCCGTCGAAAGCGAGGCGGCAATCAGCGCGTAGGGCAGCGTGTACCACAGGCGCGCATAGGCGATGACGGAAGGACCAGTCTCGGGCTGGACCACCAGCGCGGCAGCGTTGGTGATAGAAGTCGAGACAAACATGCACACCGTGGCGAGCAGCGTCGGGATACCGAGCGCAATCGTCTGCCGCAGTGCGGGGTCCTTAAAGTCGATATGGATATGGGGATGCACGCCGTGCTTGCCAAGCGCGGGGATCTGACATGCCATCTGAACAAAGACACCGAGGGTCGTACCGGCCGCAATCAAGATGATGCCGGCACGTTCGCCAAACTGTGCGGACACGGGCGCAAAACCCATAAAGCTCGCAATGACGATCACATTGTTGAGGACCGGAGCAAACGTCGACCAGAAGTAGTCGCGGTGTGCGTTGAGAACGCCCGAGAACACCGAGCCCAAACCATAAAACATAATCTGGATGGCAAAGAAACGGAACATGAACGCAGCGGTATCCATGCTGCCGCCGTCACCCGAAAGGAACGATTGCGTCCAGATAAAGCCCGGGGCGAACACGGTCCCCAGCAACGAAATGCCACCCAGCACCAAAAGCAGAATGCCGAGCAGGTTGCCCACGTACTCGTTTGAGGCCTCGCGACCCTGCTCACGCCTCACGCCCATGTACACGGGCAAAAACGCCGTCACGAGCATGCCGCCCATCACGAGTTCGTAGAGCATATTGGGCAGGTTGTTGGCGACCTGATAGGAGGACGAGAGTAGCGACATGCCGATAGCGGCCGCCATTGCCCACGTGCGGATAAAACCGGTGACGCGAGACACGATAGTCAGGATGGTCATAAGCCCGGCGGAACGACCAACCGTGGAGTAGTCCGACGAGCCCATGTCGTCAGTGTCATCTCGCGACGAAGAAGCTTCGGATGAGGGTGTCTGAGGCGCAGATTCTTTTGCAAAATGAGCTCCGCGCTTCAATTCTTCCTGCGGCATCGCTCAGTCCTCTCTCGTAATCGCGGCAACCGTCGCCCCGCAAAATGCAATTAAATCATCGGGTGCAAGCTCGAGCTGATAACCACGCTTGCCTCCCGAAATAAAAATGGTATCCCAAAGGACACATGTCTCATCAATGAGCGTCCGGTAGCGTTTTTTCATACCGACCGGGCTGCAGCCGCCGCGAACGTAGCCAGTCGCCGCAAGCAAATCCTTCACATGCATCATGGCCAAGGACTTCTCCCCCGCGGCACGCGCGGCGGACTTTAGATCGAGCTCGTCGGCAACAGGGATGCAGCACACGACATAGTCGTTGGACGGTGTCACACAGACCAAAGTCTTAAATCCTTGACCGGGCTCCTCGCCAAGCTGCTCCGAAATCGCGACCCCCAGGCCCACCGACTCATCGCCATCGTCTTCGTACGTATGTAGAACATAGGAAATGCCGGCGCTTTCCAGCTCGCGCATCGCATTGGTTTTTGGCGTCTTTACAGCCTTTGCCATGACATATCCTTTCCCTCGCATTCGGACGCAAGGATTAAGTATATGTCCAATTCGGCTGCATACGTCACTTCGGCACAGCAAGCGCCATCGAATCACAAGGAGTCGATGGCGCCCATAAACTGAATCGCCTATTTATTGAGCATCAAGTTGAGCCTGGCGCTCCCGGTCACGCCTGAGCAACGGCGCCAAAAACTTGCCCGTATAACTCTGCGGACAGTCCGCAACCTGCTCCGGTGTACCCGAAACCACGACGGTTCCGCCGCCGTTACCGCCCTCGGGACCCATATCGATCAGGCGGTCGGCAACCTTGATGACATCAAGGTTGTGTTCAATCACCAGCACCGTGTTGCCCGCATCGACCAAGCGCTGCAGTACATCAAGCAGCTGGCGGACGTCCTCAAAATGAAGGCCGGTCGTCGGCTCGTCCAAAATATAGAACGTCTTGCCCGTCTGGCGTCGATGAAGCTCCTTGGCGAGCTTTACACGCTGCGCCTCGCCGCCCGAAAGCGTCGTGGCGGGCTGGCCCAGGCTCACGTAGCCCAAGCCTACATCGTACAGCGTCTGGAGCTTGCGCTTAATCTGCGGGATATTCCCAAAGAAGGCCAGCGCCTCGGTAACGCTCATGTCGAGCACGTCCGAGATGGTCTTGCCACGATAGGTGACCTCGAGTGTCTCGCGGTTGTAGCGTTTACCGCCGCAAACTTCGCAGGGAACGTAGATATCGGGAAGGAAGTGCATCTCGATCTTGATCTGTCCGTCGCCCTTGCACGCCTCACAGCGCCCGCCACTCACATTAAAGGAGAAACGACCTGGCGAGTAGCCGCGCGCCTTCGACTCCGGCGTACTCGCAAACAGTGCGCGAAGATCATCCCACAGGCCGATATAGGTAGCAGGGTTGGAACGCGGCGTGCGGCCAATCGGCGACTGGTCGATATCGATAACCTTATCGATACACTCGATGCCCTCGATTTTCTTATACGGACCCACAGGGCGCGTCGAGCGGTGAATGGCATTCGTAAGGGCAGGCGCAATGGTGTCGGTAACTAGGGAGCTCTTGCCCGATCCCGACACGCCGGTAACAACCGTAAGCGTACCAAACTCGATCTTGGCAGTAACGTTTTTGAGGTTGTTGGCTCGAGCGCCCGTAATTTTAAGGCAGCCGCGACCGGGTTTGCGCCGTTCATCAGGCACCCGGATCATTCGTTTGCCGGTCAGATAAGCGCCCGTCATCGACTCAGGACACGCCATGATATCGGCAGGCGTTCCCGCGACTACGTGTCCGCCGTTGACGCCGGCGCCGGGCCCCATGTCGATCACGTAGTCGGCGGCACGGATTGTATCCTCGTCGTGTTCGACGACGATAACGGTATTGCCGATATCGCGCAGGCGCTCGAGCGTCTTGATCAGGCGCTCGTTGTCACGCTGATGAAGACCGATCGAGGGCTCATCCAGAATATAGAGCACGCCCATGAGACCCGCGCCGATCTGCGTTGCCAGTCGAATACGCTGTGCCTCGCCACCGGAAAGCGTCGCCGAGGCACGATCGAGCGTCAGATAGTCGAGTCCAACATCGACCAGAAAACGCAAGCGCTCCAGGATTTCCTTGACGATACGGCCGCCGATAAACCGTTGACGCTCGGTAAGTTCCAAGCCCTCAAAAAACTCGAGCGACTCACGGCACGACAGGCAACAAACCTCGTAAATGGACTTGCCGCCCACGGTGACGGCGAGCATCTCAGGGCGCAAACGAGCGCCGTGGCAGCTCGAGCACGGTTCCTCGCGAATGTACTTCTCCAGGCGCGCCTTGGTGTTCTCGTTCGTCGTCTCGGCATAGCGTTCGTACAGGATGTTGCGAACGCCCGAAAACTTTGTATCCCACTGGCTACGACGTCCGTCGAGCTTTTGGTAGTCGACCGAGATCTTCGTATCGCCCAGGCCATCCAAGAATGCACGACGCACGCGAGGGGGCAAGTCCTCCCACGGCGTATCGGCGCTCACCTTAAAGTGTTTGCAGACCGCAGCAAAAATCTGCGGATAGTAGTTCGAATTGCCAAACAGGCTACCAAAGACTCCGTCGGCAATGGACTTCGAGGGGTCCTCAATCAGCGCCTCGGCATCAACGGTTTTCTTAAAGCCCAGGCCGTCGCACTCAGGACATGCGCCATAGGGAGCGTTGAACGAAAAATCACGCGGCTGAAGATCGTCAATGGAGTGTCCATGCTCCGGGCACGCCAAGGCCAACGAATACTCCAGCAGTTCGCCCTCGGTCCCCTCGGGAGCATCGCGATCGGGCAGCATGTACACGTTTACATTGCCGTGCGCCAAGGCAGTCGCCTGTTCAACAGACTCGGCGATACGGCCCAGAGAATTCTCACGGATCACGATGCGATCGACTACGACCTCGATATCGTGCTTGAATTTCTTATCCAGATCGATCGGATCGTCGAACGAGCGCACTTCACCGTCGACACGCACGCGGCTAAAGCCCTCGGCGCGAAGGTCCTCAAACAGTTTGGTGTACTCGCCTTTTCGCCCGCGCACCACCGGTGCCAGCACAAACGCGCGGCGGCCCTCCCCCGCCGCCAAGACCTTGTCGGCAACCTGGTCGGTCGTCTGGCGCTCAATGACGCGGCCGCATTCGGGACAGTGCGGGGTGCCCACACGGGCGAACAGCAGGCGCAGATAGTCATAAATCTCGGTTACGGTGCCAACCGTAGAGCGAGGGTTTTTAGACGTCGTCTTTTGGTCGATCGACACCGCCGGCGAAAGGCCGTCGATTGAATCCAAGTCGGGTTTGTCCATCTGGCCCAAGAACTGGCGCGCATAGCTCGAAAGACTCTCGACGTATCGACGCTGGCCCTCGGCATAGATAGTGTCAAATGCCAGCGAACTCTTGCCCGAGCCAGAAAGACCGGTAATGACCACGAGTTGGTCACGCGGAATGGAAACATCGATATCACGGAGGTTGTGCTCACGAGCGCCGCGAATAACGATAGAAGAATCAGACATGGAAGCTCCTTGCCTCCTATTGCATCGAATCATACTGTCGATGAGTTTAGCGCACTCGACGCGCACAGATGTTCGTAATACAAGATTCGCAGACCTTTAGCTTTGCGTATCGGATGCTTTGTTTCTCGAAATGCCGTGGAAAGGTTACAGTAATCTAATACTGAACTTAATTTGCCGTAACAGAGGAACGTCCATGACCGAAGATATCCCCCTTGAAATCACTTCGAGCGACATGGCCAATCTGCCCATATTCATCGCCGTCCTTATCGTGGCCATCGTCGTGGTGCGCGTACATTTTTCAATCAAACACAATGAAAAGCCGCCCATTGCCCGCGTCTTTTGGTGCGCGACGCTCCTCATCCCGCTCGGCATGGTAGCTGCATGGATTACGAATCAATTGCTCGTAAATGAGGACAATTCCCTATGGGTCCTTTCTTATTCGGCGCTCGGTGCTACCGCCGTCATACTTCTTGTCGAGCCCTTGGTTTCGGGACTTATCGACCAAACCGATCTTGCGACGGGAACGGTTGCCTGTATTTGCCGTGACATCCTTGTCATCGCCGCTGTTTCAGCGCTCTCGTTCGTTTCACTCGAAATTGCCTGTAACGAAACGTTCTATCGCATTCCCGCCAACTCATTCGGGTTTTCCGTCGGGCTGCTCGCGACGGTTCTGCTCTCCCTTTATTTGCTGGGACAGCGTCATGGAGGCGTCATGGCCCTCGTGCCCGTCGCCTGTTGCATCCTTGGCATTGCCGAGCACTTCGTCATAACGTTTAAAGGCGAGGCCATCCTGCCAAGCGATATCTTGGCCCTTGGCACCGCAATGGAAGTGAGCGAGGGATACGAGTTTACCTTTACTGCCGGAATCGTAACCTCTCTAGCCCTGCTGGAGATTTCCCTGGGGCTTCTTTCGCTTATCCGACCGAGAAAGCTCCGTACGCCCACCCATGTCTTCCCCGCAATCGCCGCTAACCTCTGCGCTTTTCTGCTAGTGACCGTTGTGGGGCTCTCGGGCTTTTCCAGCATCGACTTGGAGCAGGCGCTGAATTTTGGATTTGACCGTTGGCAGCCCATCACCACGTATGCGTCTCAGGGTTTTATCACTTCGTTCACCGAAATGGTCAACGAGTTGCCCATTGAGAAGCCCGAAGACTATACGCCCGATGAGGCGCAGAGCATCGAGCAGGAGCTCGCCGCCACCTACGACAGCACGTATGGCTCGAGCGAGCAGCGCGCGGCGGCTGTTGCCCAGTTCAATGAAATCAAGCCGACGATTGTTGCCGTCATGAATGAGAGTTTTAGCGACCTTTCGTGCTTTGAGCAGCTCCAGGCGGCCGGGGACACCGGCCCCGCATTCTACAACTCGCTTCCCGACACACTTGTTCGCGGCACCATGCTCGCTTCGGTCGCCGGTGGCGGAACGGCGAACTCCGAATTCGAATTTTTGACCGGAGCGACAACGGCCTTTGTCGGATTAGGCAAAATCCCCTATCAGCTGTATCAGATGAATGGCGTCAACAGCCTGGCAAAGGACCTTAAAGAGCTTGGGTATACCGCTACCGCTATGCACCCGCAAAACCCCGTCAACTACCATCGAGATAAAATCTATCAGCAGCTGGGCTTTGGAGACTTTCTTTCAATCGGCGATTTCGAAGGTGCGCCCTGTTACCATGCCGGCGTATGCGACTACGCCACCTACGACAAGATACTCGACCTGCTTAGAACCGACGAAGCCCCGCAGTTCATCTTTGACGTCACGATGCAAAATCACGGCGGCTACGACTATGGCACCGTTCCCGCCGAAGAGTTGACAAACTATTGGGTCGAGGGAGCCAGCGAGGGCGCCAATAGCGCGCTCAATACCTATCTTACTTGCATCAACGCATCCGACCGGGACCTCGAGTACTTTATCAACGAGCTCCGCAATATCGGCAGACCGGTTGTCCTTGTCTTTTTTGGCGACCATCAGCCGAGCGCCGCAACGGCTCTCAACGACGAGCTGTACCCTCAGGAAGATACGGCAAGCCACGCTTTCCGTATCTATCAGTCGACATATTTTGTCTGGGCTAACTATGAAATCGCCGGCAATACCGAGCTCAACGTCTACGACACCGTCGGGGCAAACGAGGTTGCAGCCATTACCCTTAATAAGATCGGCGCCCCGCTCACCGACTATCAAAAGGCTCTGCTTGCAACAAGGTCAGATGTGCCCACCATCAATGTCGCCGGCTACCTTGGTGCCGACGGGCTGCGCTACGACTTGGAATCTGAAGACAGCCCATACGCCTCGACGATCGACAAGCTGCAGCGCATGCAATACCTCGAGTTCGCCAGCAAAGTTCAGTAAGCCCGCCCATTCGCTTGGACCCATCGTATTGCAAGCACGCTCGGCCCAAATGCATCGTAAATGACTCCCGCTCGCAAACGAGGGTACAATGACGCTCGTGTCACATCACGGGGCCCCGGCCCCAACATATACAAAGGAGTCATACATGGGTTGCGAGCACGCACAGGCCGCCGGCGGACAAACGTCGCCGTCGCAATTTGAGGAGAATACGCTGTCCGAGGTCAAACGCGTCATCGCCGTGCTTTCCGGCAAGGGCGGTGTCGGCAAGTCGTTTGTCACCGGTGCCATCGCCACCGAGCTTGCCCGTCACGGCCACAAGGTCGGCGTCCTCGATGCCGACATCACCGGTCCCTCTATCCCCAAGATGTTCGGTATGAGCGGATGCCACGTCCATGCCCTTGGCAACCTCATGCTGCCTGAAATCTCCGAGCACGGCGTCAAGGTCATGAGCTCCAACCTTCTGCTCCAAAACGAGACCGACCCCGTCCTTTGGCGCGGTCCGGTCATCGCAGGCGCCATTAGGCAGTTCTGGAGCGAGACCTCGTGGGGCCCCATCGACTACCTGCTGGTCGACATGCCTCCGGGAACAGGCGACGTCGCGCTCACCGTCTTCCAGTCACTGCCCGTCGACGGCATCGTTATCGTCACGAGCCCGCAGGATCTGGTCTCGATGATCGTCGCCAAGGCGGTCAACATGGCCGAGAAGATGAACGTCCCCATTCTGGGCATCGTCGAGAACATGAGCTATATTGAGTGCCCCGACTGCGGCAAGAAGATCGAGGTCTTTGGCAAGAGCAAGCTCCCCGAGGTCGCAGAGCGCTATAACCTCGACATCTTGGGCACGCTTCCCATCAATCCGTCACTCGCCGAGGCCTGCGATAAGGGCGAGGTCGAGACCGCGCTGCCCGATGGCATGTTGCCCAAGGCAGTCTCTGCCGTCGAGGCTATTACCCCGCACGAGACCGACGAGGCCTAAGTGAACACGAGCGCCTTCTATGACGTCCTGGTAATCGGCGGCGGGGCTTCAGGCCTCGCCGCCGCCATTACGGCCGCACGTGCTGGCAAAAGCGTCTGCATCGTTGAGCGCGATGTCGCCTGCGGCCTTAAGCTCCTTGCGACCGGTAACGGCCGCTGCAACCTCTCCAACGAATCGATTGATCCTCAGCGGTATAACCACCCCGCATTCGTCGAATCTGTTATGGGCCCCCAACCCGAACAAGAGCTTATGGGTTTCTTCTCCTCGCTGGGCATCATGACAACCTCCGAGGAAGGCCGGCTGTACCCGCGCTCCCTTCGCGCCGAATCGGTGCGCGACGCGCTTCTCAACGTTTGCAACCGCCTAGGTATCACCTTAATCTGCGGAGCCAACGTTGCCTCGGCGCACAAAGTTTCCGAAGGCTGGGCACTCCAAATAGACCGTCCAGCGCGGGCGCTCAAGGCAAAAAAGCACGACGACCGAAAATCGGAGCTCCGCTCGCTTCGGAAAACGCTCGCCGATGTCCCTCGCAAGAACGAGGCCCTGCAGGCACATGCCGTAATTATCGCCACGGGCGGCAACCCCACCGGTATCGCCGATACGTTTAGCCTCCCCCTCACTTCGCTGCGCCCCATCCTCTGCCCCGTATCGGCAACGGTCGTTGGCGATCGGGCGGCACTCAAGACGTTGGATGGTCTGCGCGTCCGCGCCCGCTTGACGCTCACCCGTAACCATAGTGAGCTCTGGCACGAAGACGGTGAAGTACTGTTTCGAGCCTTCGGCATCTCGGGCGTCGCTGTCTTCAACCTCTCCCGTCGTATCCAGCGCGGCGATACGATCCTGCTCGACGTTTTCCCCGACCTCTCCAAAGACGAGCTGCTCGATATGCTCAACCGGCGCGTTGAGCTGCTCGGCGGCTTTTCGCCCCGCGATCCCCGTTGGCTCGACGGCATGCTCGCCCCGCAACTCTCCCGCGTCGTCTGTACAGCGTTCGAGCAGTGCCATCCAGGCTCCAACGATGTCATCCACCTGGTCTCGATCCTCAAGCACTTTAAGTTGCTCGTCGAGGGAACAGCCGAGGAGCGCTCGGCGCAGGTCACGCGTGGTGGCGTATCTGTCGAGAGCATCTCAACACCCAGTCTACGCGCGCGCAGCGTTGTCGACGCCCCGCTTTACGTCTGCGGCGAAGCGCTCGACATCGACGCCGATTGCGGAGGCTTTAACCTTGCGTGGGCCTGGCTCTCGGGCATTCGCGCTGCAAGCAGCCTGTAGCCGCGCAGTCTATAATCAAAAACGCATTCGGGCCGTCTGGGATACCGGACGGCCTCTTTCTTGCCTCTAAGGAGACCTCGATGATCGAAATCACCCAAGTCAACGCGTCGCTCGATGAAGCCGGCGATGAAAATACCTGCCTCATTGTTGGCAAGCGAGTCGCCAAGCGCATCCTACGTTGCAAGGACTCCGAGATCAAGTCCATCGAACTCCACCGCAAGTCAATCGACGCTCGCAAAAAACGAGACGTCCATTTTATCCTGAGCTTTCGTGTTGAGCTGACTAGTCCCCACCTCGAGCGAGAAGCGGTCGACAGCGTCGCCGAGCGTGACCGCTCGCGCGTACGCGCGATAGAGGACGATGGGCCCTCATTCCCCTCCCCCGTCTCCGACGCACCTCAAGAATGCCCTGTCGTTGTCGGCGCCGGATGCGCTGGCCTTTTCGCTGCACTCACCCTTGCCGAAGCGGGTCTTAAGCCCTTGCTCATCGAGCGCGGCGACCCAGCATTTCGCCGCTCGCATGCGATCGATCTCTTTCTAAAGGAGCGCATTCTCGACCCCGAGAGCAATATCCAGTTTGGCCTGGGCGGCGCGGGGACCTTCTCGGACGGCAAGCTCAATACGGGAACCAAAAATCCCGCCCATCGCCTTATCCTCGAAACCTTCGTCGAGGCGGGCGCGCCCCGCGATATTCTGTGGGATGCCAAGCCGCACATTGGCTCCGACATCCTTCCCACGGTTGTCACCGCTATATCCCAGCGCATCGAGCAGCTCGGAGGTGTCGTCCGTTATCGAACAAAGCTCGTCGACATTCACATCGACGCGTCTGGCGCCATTACCGGTATTGATGTCCAATCGTCCCAAGACGCCGCTTGCGAGCCAATCGAGACAAAGCACCTCATCCTCGCCTGCGGGCATTCTGCTCGCGATATTTTTGAGCTCCTTAAGGACCACAACGTGGCCCTCGCACAAAAGACCTTTGCCATGGGCGTTCGCATCGAGCATCCGCAGCGCGACATCGACCGAGCCCAATATGGAGCCTCGGCGGGACATCCTGCCCTCGGAGCAGCCCCCTACAAGCTCGTCGCCCATCTTCCCAACGGCCGCAGCGTGTTCTCGTTTTGCATGTGCCCCGGCGGGCAGGTTGTCGCCGCCTCTTCCGAGCAGGGCCACCTGTGCGTCAACGGCGCTAGCCTCAATGCCCGCGACGGACGCAACGCAAATGCCGCCTTGCTCGTTAACGTCACGCCTGAGGACCTTCCCAACGATGACCCGCTCGCCGGCATCGAGCTCCAGCGTGCCTGCGAGGCGGCCGCCTATCGCCTGGGCGGTTCCAACTGGAACGCACCGGCACAACTCGTCGGAGATTTCCTCGCAGGACGCGCCAGCAAGGCGCCCGGAAAGGTAAAGCCCACCTATCCGCTCGGTGTGACCTGGACGGCAATTGACGAAGCCCTGCCGCAGCATATCGTCGAGTCGCTCCGCCTGGGACTTCCCCTACTCGGAAAAAAGCTACGAGGCTACGACCGTCCCGATGCCGTTCTTACCGGCGTGGAGACTCGTTCGAGCTCACCTGTCACTGTCACCCGAGACCGAACGTGCCATGCCGTGTCGACCCCGGGCCTCTACCCTTGTGGTGAGGGAGCTGGATATGCTGGCGGCATCATGAGCGCGGCCACCGACGGCATCCGTTGTGCCGAAGCCCTGATCGCGGACCTCTAACGCACGAATTCCAGCGCGCAAAAGACACAGGCCCCGAGCCCCACAGGGAACTCGGGGCCTGTTCGCTATTTCTTAAACCGTGCACCCTGGCGTTTTCTGCCCGATGCGAACGTGGAACCCTTGCGGGCCTGCGAACGTAAGCGCTCGATCGTCTCGTCCTCAGACGCGCCCTCGAGCATCGCCCGAATCTGAACGACGGCATCGCGCAGGCGCGCCGCCTCCTCAAAGTCCATGGCGGCAGAAGCGTTGCGCATATCCTCTTCCATGGTTTCGACGATCCGCACAAGCTCGTCATGCGGCAGTTCTTCCAACTGCTCCGCAAGTGTCTGCTCGGGCGCCACCGTTTCCGGCACGCCGCCCTCGCCCGACTCATCGGGCGTATAGAATGCGCCATGACCAAGAGAATCGCCCTTCGAGCGCCCCTTGGAACCCACGGTTTTTTCGGCCTCGGCAATAAAACTTGAGATGTCGTTGATGGCCTTGCGCACTGTCTTGGGCACAATGCCATGCTCTTCGTTATATGCCATCTGAATCTCGCGACGGCGCTGCGTCTCCTCGATGGCCTCTTTCATCGAATCGGTCACAACGTCCGCATACATGATGACTTCGCCATCGGCGTTACGGGCCGCGCGGCCAATCGTCTGAATCAGCGAACGGCGGTTGCGCAAGAAGCCTTCCTTATCGGCATCGAGAATTGCCACCAGTGAGACCTCGGGAAGATCCAAGCCCTCGCGAAGCAGGTTGATGCCAACGAGAACATCGATCTTGCCCTCGCGCAGCGTTCGCAGGATCTCGACACGGTCCATTGTCGCCGTATCAGAATGCATGTAATTGACCTTAATGCCCGCATCAAGCAGATGGTCGGTCAGGTCCTCGGCCATGCGCTTGGTCAACGTGGTCACCAGCACGCGCTCCTTGCGGGCAACGCGCTCGCGAATCTCGTCCTCAAGATCGTCAATCTGACCGCGAACCGGATGCACATCGATCTTGGGATCGAGCAGACCGGTCGGACGAATAATCTGCTCCACGTCGTTTTGGCTCACCCGCAGCTCGTAATCGCCCGGCGTGGCCGAAACATAGATAAACTGGGGTATCCTTGCCTCAAACTCATCGAAACGAAGCGGGCGGTTATCGAGCGCCGAGGGCAGGCGAAAACCGTGTTCCACCAGCGTCACCTTACGCGAGCGGTCACCTTCGTGCATGCCGCGAATCTGCGGCACCGTCACATGGCTCTCATCGATGATGCAGAGCATATCCTTGGGAAAGTAATCGATTAGGGTAAACGGCGGCTCACCCGGCTTGCGACCGTCCAGATGACGCGAGTAGTTCTCGATGCCGTTGCAAAAGCCCATCGTCTCGAGCATCTCAAGATCATAATCGGTGCGCTGCTGCAGACGCTGCGCCTCGAGCAACTTGTCGGTCGCCTTGAGCTCCGCCACGCGCTTCTCGCACTCTTCGCTGATCGATTTCAGAGCCGCCTTGACCTTCGGCTTCTCGGTCACGTAGTGCGATGCCGGCCATACGGGGATGGCCTCGTACTCACGAAGCATCTCACCGGTGACCTCATCGATCTCGGCAATCAGCTCGACCTCGTCGCCAAAGAACTCAAACCGCAACGGATGCTCGGCATAAGGCGGATACACGTCGACAACATCGCCGCGCACGCGGAACGTGCCGCGTGCCAGGTCATAGTCATTGCGATCATATTGAATGTCGATAAGTGCATGGATAAAGTCATCGCGCTCGAGCGGCACCTTCTTGTCGACGTTTGGAGCCAGACCCGCATAGTCCTCAGGAGAGCCAATGCCATAGATACACGAGACCGATGCGACAACGATCACATCACGTCGAGAGAGTAGCGATGCGGTCGCCTGATGTCGCAGCATCTCAACCTCTTCGTTAATCGAGGAGTCTTTCTCGATATATGTATCGCTTTGCGGCACATACGCCTCGGGCTGATAGTAGTCGTAGTACGAGACGAAGTAGACCACAGCGTTGTTGGGAAAGAACTCTTTGAGCTCGCTCGCAAGCTGAGCGGCGAGCGTTTTATTGGGAGCCATAACCAGCGTCGGCTTTCCCAGGGCCTCAATAGTCTTTGCCATCGTGAAGGTCTTGCCCGAACCAGTCACGCCCAGCAAAACCTGATAGCGGTCTCCGTCCCTCACGCCCTGCACAAGCGACTCAATGGCCTTAGGCTGGGAACCGGCAGGCTCATAGGGAGACACGACCTTAAACGGCACGTCAGAGCCTTCAACGCCAAAGCGCTTAAGTTCACCACCAACGCGTTCTACTTCAAATTCCGCCATGGATACTCCTAACTCATATATCTGCAGTATACGCAGGCGGCAGGCATAGTCCTATACGAACCGATCGGGATAGAGGGTCTTGTAGCGAACCCAGGCATTATTGACACGAATCAGATACGCCTGCGTCTCGGGAAAGGTGATTGCATTATGAAGCGACGTACTCTGCTGCGCCCATCCGTCGACATTGCCCATGCCGGCGTTATAGGCGGCAATGGCACTGTCAGTCGACCCGTTAAAATACGCTAGAAGATACGAGAGATACGCACAGCCAAACTCGATATTCGTAGCCGGATCGTTAAGGTTGTCGGCCGAATACTCGCCACCGTCGACAAGGCCCTTGGCGATCATATCCTGGGCAGTCTCGGGCATCAGCTGCATCAATCCCTGAGCACCCTGATTCGACTCGGCCTCGGGATCCCAATTCGATTCAGACTTAATGACAGCGCACACCAGATACGGATCCAGATTATGCGAAATACTGAATTGCTTTACATACGCCTCGTAGTCAATCGGATACAGCGGCTTAAAGAAAGCGGCAGGAGCATACGAGTAAACGAATGAGATAAGGCCGAAGGCAAAAACGGCAGCCAGCGGTATAAGGCGATACCACGTAAGGAAACGTGTCTTAGGCATCGGCCTCCTCCTTATCCACTACATCCCCGAATCCATGGCGCGAAAGCCATGCGTCCAGTTGTTCAAAGAGCGAGTTATCGTCTGCCGCATTGTCAATCACAGTTGTAGCGAGATTGCACAGCGCAGACTCTTCGGGCTGGCAAGCAGAACGGGCATCGAAATCAGATGGCTCCATGCCACGTTGAATAGCGCGCTCGCGACGAACTGACAAAGGGGCGCTGATGACCAAAATTTCATCAGCCAAGCCAAATGCATCCTCAAAACCAGTCGGAGCAGAAACCTCGACCACTGCAAAGCGATAACGAGGAGATGAAACCGTACAACAAACCGGATCGAGAATCCTAAGCGAAAGCTGTTCAATGAGAACGGGATGCACAATGCCATTGAGCCGTGCGACCGAATCAGGAGAAGCAAAAGCTCGAGAAGCGAGGATGTTGCGGCGAATGCCGCCATCCTCATCCAAAATGTCCCAACCGAATTCATCCGCGAGAGCATTGACGATATCAGAGCCCGGAACATACAGCGATTTTGCAAGCTCATCCAGATCGATTAGCATAGCGCCACGAGATTCGAAATAGCGGCAGGCAGTCGACTTACCCGAAGCAATATTGCCCAAGACAAATACGGTAAACATCAAGCCCTCCCTAACGCCAATGCGAGTAATTATCGCTCAAATACACTAGAAGGACTCAAAATACAGCCAAACAGTAAGAGCGCATACGGGGGAACTAGGTCTCAAAGTACAACGTGTATATAACGTAAAAAGGGGG
>USEF01000007.1 GCA_900553475.1 uncultured Collinsella sp.
GCCAAGCTTGACGAGCGGGTTGCCGCCGATAAGCGTTCCGGACTCGCCGACATGGTCGATGCTCTTAAGACGATCGAGCTCGGAGACGATGACGGTCACGATGTCCTCGTGACCAGCGGCCTTAATGGCCTCGCGGTCGAAGCTGATGAGCGGCTGGCCTGCCTTGACCACATCGCCCATCTCGACAAAGCGGGCAAAACCCTTGCCGTTCATTTCCACGGTGCCCAGGCCAACATGGATGAACACGCGAAGGCCGTCCTCGGTAATCATGCCGATGGAGTGGTTGGTGACGGTGGTGGCGCCGATGCGGCCGTTGGCGGGCGCATAGATGGTGCCGGTAATGGGCTCGATGCCATAGCCCTGGCCAAGCATGCCCGAGGCGATCGTCTCGTCGGGAACCTCGTTCAGGTTGACGAGCACGCCGTTGACGGGGGCATAGATGACGCCTTCGCGGGTAGCGAAGCTTGCTGCGGGCGGAACGGACGCCTCGCCGGTCGAGGTGAAGGTGGACTTAAGCGAATCGAGCAGACCCATAGTTGCCTCCAACTTAAATAGGCGCATATCGCGCGTTTGGTTTGCCGGAAACGTTTCACATGTGTTTCGCGGCTTGGTCAACGCCCCTATTCTACGCTGCTCAACGATACCTCTGAACTGGGATTATGTGATATATCAGTTGAAGGGAAACTTATTGCTGGAGTGTTTCTGCGCCACGGGTTCAAGTGGGGTACGCTTGAAGGCGAAAAACAAGGGCGCATAATTTGCGCGAAGGGAGCACATATGATTGTCGAGAACCATGCGCTGTGGGGCGAGGAGCCGACCGAGGAATATCCGGCGACGTTTACGTATTTGGGTGCCGAGCCGCTGCCCGACAAGCCCAATGGCCGCCGCCCCGCGGTGATCATCTGCGGCGGAGGCGGGTTTACGCATATCGCTCCGCACGAGCAGGACCCGGTGGCGTTTGCGTTTTTGGACCGCGGCTACCAGGCCTTTGTGCTCAACTATGTCACGAGTTCTACGGGTGACGTGAGCTTTCCGCACCCCCAGGCAGATCTTGCCAAGATGGTCGCCACGGTGCGCGCGAATGCCGACGAGTGGCATGTCGACCCCAAGCGCGTGTGCGTCGTGGGCTTTTCTGCTGGCGGCATGATTTGCGCCTCGCTGGCAACACAGTGGAAGACCGGCCCCTTCGCGGCACTTGCCGGGGCGCGTCCGGACGACATTCGTCCCGATGCCGTGGTGCTGGGTTATCCATTGCTCGACTTTGCCTATGTGCGCGACATGCAGACGCGCGATCCGCGCATTGACTTGCGTGTGCCCAAGACGGGCGGCAAGACGGGGCGCGATTTGCTCAACGACTACCTGTCGATGGTGACGGGCGGCGAGGCAACTGACGAGCATCTGGCCGACATCTGCCCCACCACGCATGTTTCGCGTCAGATGCCACCGACCTTTGTATGGGGCGTGTCCGACGACAAGACGGCGCCGATCGCGCAGGTCTATCCGTTTGCCCAACGCATGGCGGAGGAGGGCGTCGCTTGTGAGATGCACGTCTTCGACCAGGGTGGTCACGGCCTTTCGCTCGGCAACGTCAACACCGCGGTCGACAACGAGGACAAGCAGGTGGCGGTCCGCCCTTGGATTCGCCTAGCCTTCTGCTTCCTGGAGCGCCATCTGTAAGAGGACGGGCATCCCAGCCCTTCAATAACTTGCGGTGAAATAGTTCCGATCTGGGGCATCAACCAGCCCATCCAGGAACTATTCCACCGCAACTTTGTTTTTGATGCCCCGCCCGGAAACTGCGTCCCAGTTTTTGCCTTTCAAGGTGGGACGCAGTTTCCCATAGGGCCTCGACTGGGAAAGCGCGTCCCGTTTCAAGCGGGGATTCCGGGATGCATTTTCCGTAAGAGGCCTGTTTGGGAAACCATATCCCGTTTCGAGCCGGAATTCTGGGATGTAGTTTCCCCGAGAGGCCTCATCGGGAAACTATGGCCCTGAACTCTCCTGCCTGTCCCCATCGCACCGATCTGTCGATTGAACACCGTTGTGTGTTCACGCTATCATGTAAGCTTAAAATTGGTTAGCCATGGCAAACGGTTAGCCATGGTGAACATAAATACAACGCCCTGTGGGCGCCGGGGGAGGAACACGGACGTGAAGCTCGATACACTCGAGATTGGAAAGGACGCCGTTGTCGCATCGGTGGCATCGGACGATCAGGCACTCCGACAGCATATTTTGGACATGGGTCTAACGCCGGGCACCGAAGTCACCATGATGAAGTACGCCCCCATGGGCGACCCGCTCGAGATCCGCCTGCGTGGCTACGAGTTGACACTGCGCAAGGACGATGCCGCTCGCATCGAGCTTGTGGGTATTCACGACACCGATACGGGTCCGCGCGCTAACGCCGCAATCGGCACGACGGAGCATCCGGCCCTGGGCGAGGGGACGTATTCGCCCCGTGCGGCAAAGACGGCCGTGCCCGAGGGCGCGCCTCTGCACTTTGCCCTCGCCGGCAACCAAAACTGCGGCAAGACCACGTTATTCAACCAGCTGACGGGCTCCAACCAGCACGTCGGTAACTTTCCCGGCGTGACTGTCGACCGCAAAGATGGCACCATCCGTAACCATCCCGAGGCGAGCGTTACCGACCTGCCTGGCATTTACTCCCTGTCGCCGTACACAGGCGAAGAGGTCGTGAGCCGTCAGTTCATCCTCGACGAGCGCCCGGATGCCATCATCGACATCATTGACGCTACCAACATCGAGCGTAACCTGTACCTGACACTGCAGCTCATGGAGCTCGACCGCCCCATGGTCATCGCGCTCAACATGATGGACGAGGTGACCGCCAACGGCGGCGCCGTGGACGTCAACCTGCTCGAGAGCCTGTTGGGCGTGCCCGTTGTTCCCATTAGCGCTGCCCGCAACGAGGGTATCGGCGAGTTGGTGGATCATGCCTTGCACGTGGCGCGGTTCCGCGAGCGCCCCGGTCGCCTGGACTTCTGCTCGCCCGATGGTCCAGACGGCGGCGCGCTGCATCGCTGCATCCACGGCATTGCTAACCTGATCGAGGACCATGCCGTGACGGCGCACATCCCGGTGCGCTTTGCGGCGACCAAGCTGGTTGAGGGCGACGAGCTGGTAACCGAGGCGCTTCACCTGGATCGCAACGAGCTCGACGCTATCGAGCACATCATCACCCAGATGGAGGGCGAGGCCGGCACCGACCGCCTGTCTGCGCTGGCGGACATGCGCTTTAGCTTTATCGGCGATGTGTGCGGGCGCTGCGTCGTCAAGCCGCACGAAAGCCGCGAACACGTGCGCTCTGTCAAAATCGACCGCATCCTGACAGGTCGTTACACAGCCATTCCGGCGTTTCTGGTGATCATGGGCCTCGTCTTTTGGCTGACGTTTGGCGTGATCGGCGCGGCGTTGCAGGGACTCATGGAGGATGGCATCGCGGTCATCATCGCCTCGGCCGATGCGGGCCTCAAGGCGTTCGGAACCAACGATGTGGTGCGCTCGCTGGCTGTCGACGGCGTGCTTACGGGCGTGGGCAGCGTGCTGACCTTCCTGCCGATTATCGTCGTGCTCTTTTTGTTCCTCTCCATTCTGGAAGACTCGGGATACATGGCGCGCGTGGCCTTTGTCATGGATAAGGTGCTGCGTCGCTTTGGCCTGTCGGGCCGCAGCTTTGTGCCCATGCTCGTCGGTTTTGGCTGCACCGTGCCGGCTATCATGTCGACCCGTACGCTCCCATCCGAGCACGACCGCAAGATGACGGTCATGCTCACGCCGTTTATGAGCTGCTCAGCCAAGTTGCCGGTTTACGGCTTGCTGTGCGGGGCGTTTTTCCCGCAGGCGACGGTTCCCGCCATGGTCTCGCTCTATCTGATCGGTATCGTGGTCGGCTGCATCGCGGCTTTGGTGCTCAACCGCACGGCATTTAAGGGCGACCCGGTGCCGTTTATCATGGAGCTTCCCAATTACCGCCTGCCGAGCGTCAAGACGACGGTGATGCTGGCATGGGATAAGGCCAAGGACTTTATCACCAAGGCTTTTACCATTATCTTTGCCGCTACCGTGGTCATCTGGTTCCTTCAGACGTTCGACATTCGCTTTAATGTGGTCGCCGATCAGTCGCAGAGTCTACTTGCCGGTCTGGGTAGCATCATCGCGCCGGTGTTGGCCCCGCTCGGCTTTGGCGATTGGCGTGCATCCACGGCGCTCGTCACGGGGCTCATTGCCAAGGAGAGCGTCATCTCGACGCTCACGGTGCTTTTGGGCGCAACCTCTCCCGCGGTGCTGTCAGCCATGTTTTCGCCGTTTACCGCTTACGTGTTCCTGGTCTTTACGCTGCTGTACCCGCCCTG
This sequence comes from uncultured Collinsella sp., assembly GCA_900553475.1. Lineage (GTDB taxonomy): Bacteria > Actinomycetota > Coriobacteriia > Coriobacteriales > Coriobacteriaceae > Collinsella. Next base: position 4,377 of record USEF01000007.1, read on the forward strand.
CGTGGCCGCTATCGGCGCCGTCAAGAGCGAGTTGGGCGCGCGCTATGCCGTGGCTGTATTCGCGTTTCAGGTGACGGTCGCCTGGATCGTGGCGTTCTTGGTCCACAGCGCTGGCATGTTGGTCGGCTTGTAAACAAAGGTTTCGCGAGTGAGGCCTTTCTGTACAGAGCGCAAGCTCGGGCTATACTCCTCTGTCAAACAGTTCGTTTGGCGGAGGAGTTTTTGTTATGGCGTTCGACAAGGCGATGGCGCATCTTAAGACGAAAGGCTTTGGCGACCGCGTGATCGTGCCTCAGGAGGAGACGGCAACCGTCGAGGAAGCCGCGGCGGCGCTGGGAACTGCCCCCGCGCAGATCGCGAAAACGATGGCGTTCGACGTCGACGGCACGGCGGTGCTCGTGCTGTGCGCCGGGGACGCGCGCGTCAACAGCTCCAAGTTCAAGAAGTTTTTCCACGGTAAGCCGCATATGGTACCCGGTGCTGCGGTCGAGGAAGCTGTGGGCCATGCACCCGGCGGCGTCTGCCCCTTTGGCGTTAACGAGGGCGTGCCGGTGTATCTGGACGAGTCGCTTAAGCGCTTCGGCACTGTCTACCCGGCCTGCGGCGACGACCACAGTGGCGTAGCGCTTTCGGTACCCGAGCTCGAGGCGGCGTCTGACGCCCAGGGCTGGGTCGACGTCTGCCGCGGGTGGGAGAGCGAGGACTAGAGGCTCAGAAGCCTGCTTGGAAATGCTGCGACCCCTCGCGATCGGCGAGAGGCCGCAGTCCGACGAGTCGACTAGCAGGCGGAACGGATGACTCTGATAAAGTCCGTGTAGGAAGCCGAATTGGCGATTTCGCGTCCGAGCCTGGGGTCCTCGGTAATCTTAATGAGCAGGTCGTAAAAACGGGCGACGTCGGTGCTGTCTTGTGGATTTAAAAGAAGCAGAAACACGACTTGGATTCGCATGCCCGTATAGTCGACACCTTCATAAACGCTCATCGACTTCACGTCCATCGGCTGCCATTTGATGGGCTTTCGAAGCAGCGCCACCCCAACTCGGGTGGTTTTAGCGCATGGCTTGAGCGGATGGGGAAGGGCGAGCGTCTCGCTCAATGCCGTGCTTGCGACGTTTTCGCGTTCAATGCACGATTCATAGAGCCCCTCGGTAGCGACATCGTCATCGATGAGCTGGTTGCTCATTTCAAGAAGAAGCTCTTCTTTGGTGACCTTTTCGTCATAAATCGAGAACGACGAGGGGCTAAAGAACCGTCCGATGTGGAAGAAATCGGAGCCTTGGAATTCTTCAATGAATTTAGATAGGCTTTTGACGTCTTGGCTTGAGAGCCGAAAGTCGACCAAGATGGTTGGAACCGGACAATCGTTGAGCGGAATCGTCGTGATGACAAAATCGATATTGTCGAAATCACGAGAGCCGAACGTCAAATAGCCTTGGAACGATGTTGCTGCGACAACTTCGATTCGCCCCGAGAATAGCGAAGCTACGCGGGTTTCGAGCATGCCGAGCGCCGCGCGACCCGATCCGCATATCACCAAGGCACGTTGGATGTTGGTGTTTGCGGGGGCAAACCTTTCGATTGCGGCTCCCACGTGGAGGGCCATATAGCCTATCTCATCTTCTGAGAACGTGAGACTGGAAGACTCGAATGCCTCATTGGCGCAGACGAGCGTTACCTCGTATGCGAGCGGGAAGCTTCTTCTTATGGTGTTGAGCAGCGGGTTGACGCGGCTGGATGTTGCAGTCTTTGCTTGGAGCATTGAGACCAGATGAGCGTTGAGCCCTTTTCGTAAGCTCACATCGCTACGTAGATCGAAACCGTAGTATCTGCAGATAAGGTCGAGCATGCGGTCCAGAGAGTCTGCAACCGCCGTCGAGTCCACATCGACAATGGCAAATTTGGTGTCATTGGCGATGTGAAGATACAGATAGTCTCGTTCGGAACTGGGAATATGTAGGTCGAAGGCCTGGCCTAAGCGACGGCACAGGTTATCCATGAGTGCCTTACCCGCAACAGGAATTTCGGGTGCGGCTGCCTCGATATAGCTGTCTTGTTTGATGCGAAATACCATAAGAGCCGTATGTACCATGAAGTTCTTGAGCCCGTAGTCGCTATATGAGAGCGAAGCCTCGGACAGGCATTCTCGGACTGTTTGTGCCAGAACTTCAAGGTCGATGCCTTCGAATAGCATTTGTTCGGCGGCGGAGAATGCCGTTACGTACGACGGGTCGTCGCGATCGATGACCTCGTTGACGATGCAACGTCGTCGATCTGCCTCACGACCATACGTTCTGAAGCCGCTATCTCGCCTGAAGATGCACTCGATATCATATGTTTGCAGCACATCTCGTGCCTGCTTGATGTAGCTCTGGAGCGTGTCGTCTCCGACAAAGACAAGATCGGAGAGTGCCTCGGTGGTGATGGGCGTGACGCTCATCACGAGTTTGCTCAGCACGATCCTGAGACGCTCGGCCGGAGAGCTCAGGTCGGGTAGGCCAGCTGCTTCGTTATCGTGGCTTTGGAGGAACGATTCGAATCGCTTGGCGTCAGATATGACGAGCCGATAGCCGGCGCCGCGCTTTATTTCCACCTGGGCACCGTATCCGTCAAGTCCGTTGTTGAGAGCCGAGACATCGCTGCGTATTGTTCGCTCGGTAACGCCGAGCACATCAGAGAGCTTAGATGCTGGCGTGAACGCGGAGCTGCGCACGATTTGAAATAGCTGATCGAGACGTCCGTATTCGAACATGAAATTCCTCCTTATCTGCCTAGATGATAACAGGCGGGCTTTGGTTATTGCGCAAGCGGGGGCAGGGAGTGTTTTCCTCTCGCAGACGGAAATGGATTCATGAAAAAGTACCTATTTCCGTTTCTAAACGGAAACGTTCGGCGGCGACCCCGCCCAATACTTCCGGAAGAGGAGGAAATCCGTTGCATTGTGGGCGGGGTGACGCGAATGATAAAAATCTAGGCGTCAGGAAGTTCGCCCAACGGGCTTGGTTCAAAGGGGGATGAAGATGGAGATGTTGACGGAGAACCTGATTGAGTTCTCCTGCAATGCGCATGACAAGAATGAGCTGTTCGATGTTGTAGGAAAGATGGCTGCGGCGCAGGGCGTCGTGACTGGTGCCTCAGAACTTAAGCAGGCGTTGCTCAATCGCGAAGCGGAAGCGACGACCGGGCTCATGGATGGTTTCGCCATTCCGCACGCTAAGAGCGATGCCGTGCTCGAGCCCACGATCGTCTATATTCGCTGCGCCAATCCGCTTGCATGGGAGACGATGGACAACTCGGCTGTGACCGACGTCTTCGCGCTCCTTGTTCCCATGAAAAATGCCGGGGACTTGCATTTGCAACTACTCTCCAAACTCGCCGTGTGCCTTCTTGACAACGAGTTTAAGGAGAACGTGCGCAGCTCTTCGGATAAGTCTTCCTTTATCGCAATGGTCGAGGAAGCGCTCGATAAGGCGACGCTTTAACACTTCGCCTGTTTTCAATCTGTCTATCAAACGGTCTAGCGTGACCGGATTAAGGAAAGGAAGGGAAAGCCGTGAAAATCGTTGCGATTACAGCTTGTCCTGCCGGCATTGCTCACACGTACATGGCGGCAAAGAAACTCGAAACGACTGCTCAGAAGCTTGGACACGAGATTCATGTTGAAAAGCAGGGCGTGAAAGGAATCGAGGATCGCCTCCCTGCTCAGGCTATTGCCGACGCGGACGTTGTAATTCTCGCGGTGGACGCCAAGGTCAAGGAAGAGGAGCGCTTTGAGGGCAAGAAGGTGTACCGTTGCCCGGTATCTGATCCCATTAAGGATGCAGAAAAGGTTTTTGAGGAGGCCCTTTCCGGCGATGAGAAAAAGAGCAGCATCGTTGCCCAGCTTAAGAACCATATCCTGACCGGCGTGTCGTATATGATTCCCGTTGTAATCGGCGCTTCCCTCATCATGGGTATCGCGCGTGTTATCGCTATGGGTTTTGGCATTGGCGATATTTGGGATGCAAAGTATGCCGGTGAGGGCGTTGTCGGGTTTCTCTATACGCTGAACAGCCTTGGCGGCCAAGCGCTCGGCTTGATGCTGACCGTCTTTGCGGGCTATGTCTCGTACTCTATCGCCGACAAGGCGGGTTTGGCTGCGGGCTTTGCCGGCGGTATGCTCGCCAATTCGATTGGCGCCGGATTCTTCGGAGCACTCGCTGCAGGCCTGTTTGCAGGCTACTTTACCAAGTGGCTTACGAAGACCGTTGAATTCAAGGGAGCCCTTTCCGGCCTCAATTTGATTGTGACGGCTCTCGTGACCATGACGGTCACCCTCCTTTCCGTCAACTACGTTATCGGCGTTCCGTTCATTTGGCTCAATGATGCCCTCCAGGCTTTCCTTACTAACATGAGCGGTGCCAACGCGGTTGTTGTCGCATTCATCGTCGGCGCCATGATGTGCTCCGATCTTGGCGGCCCCATCAACAAGGCTGCTATGGTCACCGCAATGGGTCTCATCTCTTCTGGTATCTATGCGCCCAATACTGCCGCCATGATCGGCATTGTTATTCCCGTTCTTGGTTATGGCATCTATAGCATTGCGTTTGGCAAGAACATGAGTGCCGAGTTCCGCGATGCCGGCAGTGCCTCGCTCGTAATGGGTCTGGTCGGTGTTTCCGAGGGCGCTATTCCTTTCACGCTTGCTAATCCCAAGATTTTGGTGCCTGCCAACATGATTGGTGGCGGCGTGGGCGCGGCAGTCGCTGTCGCCCTGGGTGCCGTGAACATCACGACGCTTTCCGGTTGCTACGGCTGGCTCTTGGTCACCAACTGGCCTGCCTATGTCTTGGGTATCGTCGTCGGTGCTCTCATCGTCGCCGCAGGTGCGTTCCTCGCTCGCGACTCGTTCAAGAACGAGGCCCAGACTCTGATCTAATCGCTCATTTGATTACTTCCGCCTTGCACCCTTGCAGGGCGGAATTCTATTTAGGAGGTATGCATGGGAAAGCGCGTGCATGTCATTGCCCACTCCCACTGGGATCGTGAGTGGTATTTCACCACATCGCGTTCGAAAGTGTATCTGATGGAAGATTTGGCCCATGTTCTCGATGTTCTCGAGAGCGATCCTGAGTTCACCTCGTACACACTTGATGGTCAGTCCTGTCTTCTAGATGACTATCTAGCATGGCGTCCGCAGGATGCGGACCGCATCGCCAGGCTTGTCAAAGCGGGTCGCTTGCTCGTTGGCCCTTGGTATACGCAGACCGACCAGATGGTTATTTGCGGCGAGAGTATCGTTCGTAATATGTACTACGGCATAAAGCGCGCCGAGGATTTTGGTCATAGCATGAATGTCGCCTATGTTCCGGATTCCTTTGGCCAAGCGGGAAACATGCCTCAGATTTATCGCCAGTTTGGGCTGAAAGATCTTGTGACGTGGCGTGGCATCAGTGACGATATGACGCCGAGCACCGATTTCATTTGGAGAGGGTCAGATGGTTCGAAGGTGCTTGCAACGCAGCTTCGTCGGAGCTATTCGGTCGGAAAGATGATGCCCGAATCGGAACCTGAGGCTTCGCATTTTTGGAAGGAACGTTGCCTTGATGAGCTTGGCGGCTGGGTGTCGACGGACAATATCTATATGCCGTGCGGCGATGACCAGGCCCCGATTAGGACGTCTCTGCCCCAGATCGTGTACCATCGCAACGAGGTCGATCCCGACAACGAATATCTGATCAGCTCTCCCGAGCAATTCATGGCTGACATGCGGGAACAGGCTCACGATTTGCCCGAGCTCGATGGAGAGTTACTGTGCGCCAAGCATATGCGTGTACACCGCTCCATCTTCTCGTCGCGCTCGGATCTCAAGGTGATGAACACGCAGATTCAAAACTATCTGGTTAACGTGGTGGAGCCGCTGCTGGCCCTGTCCCATCGGCTTGGGTTTGAGTATCCGACGGGTGCCGTCGAGTCGATTTGGAAGCTGCTTTTCGAAAACGCCGCCCATGACTCGATCGGATCGTCCGTAGTAGACGAAGTGAACGAAGATATCTACATGCGCTACAAGCAGGCGTGTGATATAGCGGTGAACTTGGTTGATTTGCATATGCGAAAAATCTCGACTGCCGTCAACGGCGCAAAGGATTCCCATACGGTGACGGTGTTCAATACGTTGCCCGAGATCCGCTCGGGGATTGTCGTAAAGCGTCTCTACATTCCAGGGGAATCGTTCGAGCTGAAGCGTGCGGACGGATCGACGGTTCCCTATACGGTCCTTAATCGACGCGACCTCACGGAATATGTGAAAAACCAGACGATTAATCTCAACCTGAGCAATCGTATCGATGTGCCTGAGCGTATTGACGAGGCCACTGTGGCGATCTTTGCCGAGGATGTGCCGGCGATGGGCTACGAGCAATACACGATTGTCTGCGGGGCCGATGGCGAATACCATGCGGATAAGCGCGAGACGCTCGAGAACGAGTTCTATTGCATCACGGTGAACCATGACGGATCACTGCGGATTTTGGATAAACGTAGCGGCTATGTCTATGAACGAGAAGCGGTTTTAGTCGAGAACGGCGACGACGGCGATAGCTTCAACTACTCTCCTCCTCGTGGTGACCTGCGGGTGTTCTCTACCGAGTGCGAGGCGCGGGCGGAAATTCGAGGATCTGATATCTATCAGCGTGCCGTGATTTCCTTCGATATGCGGGTCCCTGCGAATCTCGAGGAGCGTGCCCGCGGCGAGCGGACCGCACACATGCCGGTTAGTCTCACTGTCTCCTTGGCGAAGGGCGCCGATGCTATCGATCTGTCGGTTGAGGTAGATAATCGTGTGCCCGACTCGCATCGCCTGTGCATTCTGTTCGACGCGCAAATGGCAACGAAGTTCAATTATGCCGACGAGCAGTTCGGCTGCCGTCGCCGCGACAATGTCCATGAGCGCGAAATGGCCTGTTACAAAGCGAGCATGGGGGAGGCCGGTGTTGGGCCTATGGCTTGGGAAGCCGGTGAGGGCGTAAAGCCCGCTGTCGACGCTAACCCTGGCACATGGGAGGAGCCTCCGGTTTCAATCGAGCCGACGCAGTCCTACGTTGCTCTCTTCAATGACGAGAGGGGTCTTGCGGTCTATCCGCAAGGCGTTCGCGAATACGAGATTGTGGACAAGGACGGTCTCGAAGGTGGAGAAGGCAACCTGATTTGCCTAACACTGTTCCGGTCCTATGGTTTCATGGGCAAGGAGGACCTGCTGTACCGTCCGGGACGAGCTTCGGGGGAGACGACGCTCGCAACGCCTGATGCTCAGCTCCACAAAAAGATGACGTTCGGCCTTGGGTTCGAAGCGTTTTCCGCCGCGTTTTCCAAGGCTCATGTCTCACAGGCTGCGCGTGCCTTTGCGACGGGATTCGAAGCGTACGAGTACGCATCGTTCCTCAACGGTCGCCTCTTGTTCTCGGAGGAAGAAATCGACGGAAGCTCTCCGGCGATGGGATCCCTGATGACGGTTGAGGGCGACTTGACGTTGAGCGCGATTAAAAAGGCTGAAGACGGGAACGGAATCATCGTTCGCCTGTTCAATGGCGAATACGAGGGGGATGCTGCAGCAACGCTCACGTTTGCTAGCTCCGTCGCAAACGCCTATGAGGTCGACCTTCGCGAGCGGAAAGTCGGTGAAATCCGTCACGACGATAAGGCCGTTTTGGTCGGGCCGATCGGGCACGCCAAGATTGTGACCGTGTGTATCGAGCTCGCGTAGGCTCTTAAAAGCGTAACTATTTGAATCGGGCCCCGCATTTGCTGACGGATGCGGGGCCGTTGCTATATAATCGCCCACCGCCCAAGACAATCGGAGAGGTTTTCCTATATGGCTCAAACAAAGCAAGGTGGTATCGCACTCAGGCAGTGGCTCCCGCTCATTGGGCTCACCTGCTGCGCGTTCGTGTTCAACACGTCGGAGTTTATGCCCATCGGCCTTCTGACTGATATCGCCGCGTCGTTCTCGCTCACCGAGGCCCAGGCGGGCATCATGATCTCGGTTTATGCTTGGGGTGTCATGCTGCTGTCACTGCCGCTCATGGTGTTTGCCTCGCGTTTTGAGTTCAAGCGGATGCTGCTGGGCGTTTTGGCCGTGTTTTCGCTGGGCCAGTTTCTGTCCGCTGTGGCGCCGACTTATCCCATCCTGGTCTGCGCGCGCCTGGTGGTCGCTTGCGCACATGCCGTGTTCTGGTCGGTCGCCTCGATTATGGCCTCGCGCCTGGTTGACACCCGCCACGGCGCGCTCGCCATCAGCATGATCGCTACGGGCTCATCCATCGCGCAGATCTTTGGCCTGCCCCTCGGTCGCGCCATTGGCCTGGCCGTGGGCTGGCGTATGACGTTTGCCGTGGTCGGAACGCTGTCTGCTGTCGCGGTCGTCTACCAGGCGACCGTGTTTCCAACCATGCCGGCGGGCGAGCGCTTTACGCTCAAACAGCTGCCCGAGCTGCTCAAGAACCCGTTCCTCATCGCGCTCTACGCGGTCACGGTGTTCATGGCGACCGGCTATTACGCAAGCTACAGCTATATCGAGCCCTTCCTGGCGCAGGTCGCGCACGTCGATGCGGGCGCCATCACCATGACGCTAACGGCGTTTGGCTGCTCTGGTCTGCTCGGAAGCTGGCTGTTTGGCCGCCTGTTCGACGGGCATCGCTTCCCGTTCTTGGCTATTACGCTCTCCGGCGTGCCGGTGGCTCTGCTGCTTATGGCCCCCGCAGCCTCGGCGCTCGTGTTGGTGCTTGCCGTCTGCGCACTGTGGGGTTGCTGCGCCACGGCCTTTAACGTGGCGTTTCAGGCCGAGCTCATCAAGTATACGCCCGCGGATTCGTCGGCTGTCGCCATGTCGATCTTCTCGGGTCTGTTCAATCTGGGTATCGGCACGGGCACCGCAATCGGCGGCGCCGTGGTTTCGGGTCCCGGTATCGCTTGGATCGGCTTCGCGGGCGGGGCGATTGCCGTCGTGGGCGTCATTCTCGCCATCACGGTGATGTTTCCGGCCATACGTCGCGCAAGGCCCGTCGCCTAGCCACATCCTCCTCATCAGTTGCGGTGAAATACGGATTGTTTAGCCCAATAAACCCGGCAAACAGTCCCTATTTCACCGCAACTTATTTTGGGGAAGAGGATACAAGCTGGGCATACAATGGATGTCGTTGTGTTGAGCTTACCGGGAGGTTGCTATGTGGGCATACGAGACGACGTTCTATCAGATCTATCCGCTGGGCTTTTGTGGAGCTCCACGCGAAAACGCCGCGCCCGTTGCCGAGGATGAGCTCGCCCAGGCTGTCAACGCCGCGCCAAACCCCGATGCGCCCATCATGAAGATCGCCCAATGGGCCGACTACATGCAGGAACTCGGCGTTGGCGCCGTGCTCATCAACCCACCGCTCGAATCTGATAGCCACGGCTACGATACACGCAGCCTGCGCCATATCGACCGTCGCCTGGGTGGGGACGCCGACTTTGCCGCCGTATGCGACACGCTGCATGCCCATGGCATCCGCGTGGTGCTCGATGCCGTCTTCAACCACGTCGGCCGCGGTTTTTGGGCCTTCCGCGATGTGCAGGAGCGCAAGTGGGACTCGCCGTACAAGGATTGGTTCCACATCAGCTTTGACGGTGACTCGTGCTACGGCGACGGCTTTTGGTATGAGGGCTGGGAGGGCCATTTTGAGCTTGTGAAGCTCAACCTGCAAAACCCCGCCGTGGTCGATTACCTGCTTGAGTCCGTGCGTCGCTGGGCCGAGGTCTTTGGCGTCGACGGCCTGCGCTTGGACGTTGCCTATATGCTCGACCGCGACTTCATGCGCCGCCTGCACGCCTTTACCCGTGAGCTCAAGCCCGACTTTATCCTGATCGGCGAGACGCTCCACGGCGACTACAACCAGATCGTCAACGACGAGATGCTCGACTCCTGCACCAACTACGAGTGCTACAAGGGCCTGTACTCCAGCTTTAACTCGGTCAACATGTTCGAGATCGCCCATTCGCTGCACCGTCAGTTTGGCGGCGATCCGTGGTGCATCTACCGCGGCAAACATCTGCTGTCGTTTGTCGACAACCACGATGTGCCGCGCCTGGCAAGTATCCTCACCGACAAGTCGTGCCTGCGTCCCGCCTATGGCATACTCTTTGGCATGCCGGGCATTCCGTGCGTCTACTATGGCAGCGAGTGGGGAATTGCCGGCGAAAAGGGCGGTCCCGATGGTGACTGGGCGCTGCGACCTGCGCTCGATGAGCCTGCGCCCAACGAGCTGACGGCGTTCATCACGCAACTCGCACACCTTCGCTCGGCCGACGACGCGGCTGCCCGTGCTCTCAACTACGGTGCCTATCGCAACGTGGTGATCCAGAACAAGCAGCTACTGTTCGAGCGCGTCTGTGACGGCGCGACGGTACTCGTGGCGGTGAGTGCCGTGGGTGAGCCTTACACCTTTGGCGCCGGCGAACTCAACGGTTCCTTTGTCGACCTGCTTGCCGACGATGCGCCCACGGTCGAGCTGACGGGCACCCTTGAGCTTGCACCCTACGAGGTGCGCTATCTGTTGAGAGCCTAGCCCATGGCCGCGTCTGACGAGGGCTATCAACATATTGAGCATGGGTTTGAGCCCGTGTTCGACCAGCGCTCGCGCGTTTTGGTGCTGGGGTCGTTTCCCTCGGTGCTCTCGCGTGCCAATGCCTTCTACTATGGCAATCCGCAGAACCGCTTTTGGCGTGTGATGGCCGCGTGCCTCGGTGTATCCGTGCCGTCCAACGAGGGCGATCCTTTGGCAAACGGTGAGCCCGCGACGCTCGATGCCTCCATTGCCGCCAAGCGGGCCATGCTGCTGAACGGCGGCGTGGCCCTGTGGGATGTGATCGAGAGCTGCGACATTAAGGGCTCGAGCGACGCGAGCATTCGTAACGTTGTGCCGGCACATATCGAGCGCATTACCGATGCCGCGCCGATCGAGGTCGTTGTCTGTAACGGCGGTACGGCAGGGCGACTCTACAAACGCTATCTACAAGAGCGGACGGAGCTACCCGCCATCGTGCTGCCGTCGACGAGTCCTGCCAACGCGGCGTGGCGTTTGGAGCGGCTTGTCGAGCGTTGGAGTGAAGCCATTGACTGGGCAGCTCATTAATTTAGATTATTGATTGAGTGTGGCGCCGAGGTGTTTCAGAACGCCTCGCCAGACCGGCGCGGGCACGGCTGGCTCCGCGCAAACCGCCGCCAAGTCGCTGTGCATGCTCGACGGAGCAGCCCATGCGCACAGCGCCCACAAGCTTATCTATCGCTTCCGAAAATGGTCGGCGCAAGAGGCCCATGCGTGGGGAATGGCGAAGCACTGCGATGCCGCTGCCGGCGCAGATGGCAACGCCGCCACACCACAATTGGTCATGGCGCTCACATGCCTTGTGCAAGCGAACGGCGGTCCCACGCGCCCGCTCAGCGTCCTGTTGTGCGGCTCGAATCACGGCATAGACACGCGTTCCCGTACTGCCAAAGCGCTCAAGCGCCTGCTCGATGGCTGTCAACGTCTCATCGTCAGCCACATCTTCAATGGCCAGCACGATGCCATCGGCAACGCTGCCGGCGTCATTTGCCTTCAAGTCGACCGGGCGGGGTAGTACGGTGCCGGAAAACCGGGCATAGGCGGCGATGGCATCCTGCAGGTCCCAGAGCAAAAAACCAAGATCGGCGCTATTGGGAATACTGATATACGCAATGGTGTGCAGTGTTTTTGGTACGTCGCCACGCGTGATTGTCTCCATGCCATCTCCTTTCCGGCTCGTTTCCGTTTAGGTTACACCGTCTGGCGGCGCCCCGCCGCGCTATCCTAGTGCAACCCTTACGAAAGGAACGCCATGCGACTGCCCATGAATACCTCGCTTGCCATGCTCAAGCCCTCCGGTATCCGCCGGATCAACGCGCTCGCCGCCCAGCACCCGGGGTGCATCGCGCTTGCGCTTGGCGAGCCCGATTTTCCCACGCCCGATGTGATTAGTGCCGAGGTGATCGCCGCACTGGACCGCGGTGACACGCACTATCCGCCAAACAACGGTCGCCCCGCCCTGCGTGAGGCGTTATCTGCCTACATGGGGGATGCGGGCCTTACGTTTTCGGCTGACGAGGTCATCCTAACCGACGGCGCGACCGAGGCCCTGTCGGCAACATTCATGGCTATGCTCAACCCAGGCGACGAGGTCATTATCCCCACGCCGGCCTTTGGCCTGTACGAGAGCATCGTCGTGGCCAACCACGCCAAGGCGGTCTTTTTGGATACGGAGCCTGCGCAATTTCAGATTGACGAGGATGCGCTTCGTGCTTGCGTGACGCCGGCGACCAAGGCCATCGTCATCTGCACGCCCAACAATCCTACGGGCTGCATCCTCAACGCGGCATCGCTCGACGCCGTGGCGCACGTGGCGGAGGAGGCGGGCATCTACGTGGTCTGCGACGACGTATACAACCGCCTGGTTTATGTGGATGGCTACGAGCGCTTTGCCCAACGTCACCCGGAGCTGCGTGAGCAGACCGTAATTATCGAGAGCTTCTCTAAGCCCTGGGCTATGACCGGCTGGCGCCTGGGTTGGCTCGCAGCGGCGGCACCCGTCATCGCCGAGATCGCAAAAGCTCACCAATACCTAGTATCGAGCGCCGTCTCCTTCGAAATGGACGCCGCAGCGCGAGCCCTGACCGTCGACCCGGCCCCCATGCTCAAAGTCTACCGAGCCCGCCGCGAACGCGTACTCGCGGCCCTAGACGCCATGGGCCTCGACGTAGTAGAGCCCGCAGGAGCCTTCTACACTTTCCCGAGTATCAAAAAGTTCGGCCTAACCAGCGAAGACTTCTGCATCAAAGCCATCGAAGAGGCAAACGTAGCCCTAGTCCCCGGAGATTGCTTCGGCACCGAAGGCCACATCCGCCTAAGCTACTGCGTCTCCGACCAAGATCTGGATGAAGGCCTAAATCGCCTGTCCACCTTCATTTCAGCCTTATAGCCCAACGGGACGCAACGCATCAGCCCACCGACCCAAGCATTATGAGTGGGGCGCGCCGGCCAACGGACACGAGGATTCGCAGCAAAGGCAACGTAGCTCCGGCCGGGAGGGACAGGGCGATTTTTCCGTAGATTCCGCACGAGCCGAAGACCACTTAATGTGGTCTTCGTGCGAGCCAGGACTTGACCGAGCGAAAATCGGGCCTACATTCCTCCCCGATGGGCAAGGGAGAGATATATGGAAGAGATGCCCAAGAACTACGATCCGTCGACCAACGAGCCGGCGATCCTGCAGAAGTGGCTCGACGGCGGCTACTACAAGCGCCGTGAGGGCGTGGGCGACTGCACCGTCACCATTCCGCCTCCCAACGTGACCGGCAAGCTCCACATGGGTCACGCCACCGACGACTCCATCCAGGACGCCATCATTCGTATGGCTCGCATGCGCGGTAAGTCCACGCGCTGGGTGCTCGGCACCGACCATGCCGGTATCGCTACGCAGACTAAGGTCGACAAGAAGCTCAAGAGCGAGGGCATCAGCCGCCTGGAAATCGGTCGCGACAAGTTCGTCGACGCCTGCTGGGACTGGACCCACGAGTACGGCGGCATCATCGTCGAGCAGATCAAGCGCATGGGTTGCTCCGTCGACTTTGACAACGAGCGCTTTACCATGGACGAGGACTACGCGCAGGCCGTACGCAAGGTCTTTTGCGACTGGTACCACGACGGCCTGATCTACCGTGGCAAGCGCATCGTCAACTGGTGCCCCAACTGCACCACCGCCATTTCGGACGACGAGGCCGAGTACAAGGACGAGAAGGGCCACCTGTGGCACCTGCGCTACCCGTTGACCGAGCCGGTCAACGGCCAGGACTACATCGTCGTCGCCACCACGCGCCCCGAGACCATGCTCGGCGACACGGGCGTCGCCGTTTCCCCGAAGGACCCCGAGAAGGCCGCCTTCGTGGGCAAGACCGTCAAGCTTCCCATCGTCGACCGCGAGATCCCCATCTTTGAGGATTGGCATGTCGACGCCAACTTCGGCTCCGGCTTTGTCAAGGTCACGCCGGCCCACGACCCCAACGACTACGCCATGGGTCAGGCTCACGACCTGCCGCAGATCAACATCTTCGACGAGCACGCGGTGGTCGTTGAAGGCTACGGCGAGTTCACCGGCATGAACCGCGACGAGTGCCGCGAGGCCGTCATCAAGTGGTTCGAGGAGCACGACCTGCTCGATCACGTCGAGGACCTCGATCACTCCGTCATGCACTGCTACCGTTGCGACGCCGCACTGGAGCCGTGGCTGTCCGAGCAGTGGTTCGTCGCCGTCGACAAACTCAAGGGGCCGGCGCTCGACGCCGTCAACTCCGGCAAGGTAACCTTCCACCCCGCGCGCTGGACACAGACCTACACCACCTGGATGGAGAACCTTAAGGATTGGTGCATCAGCCGCCAGCTCTGGTGGGGCCACCGCATCCCCGTGTTCTACTGCGAGGACTGCGGCTGGGAGGACGCCCTGACCGAGGACACCGACGTGTGCCCCAAGTGCGGCGGCCATCACGTGCATCAGGACGAGAACGTGCTGGACACCTGGTTCAGCTCGCAGCTGTGGACCTTCGCCACGCAGGGCTGGCCGCAAAAGCCTGAGCTGCTCGAGGGCCATCACCCCACGACGGCGCTGGTCACCGCGCGCGACATCATCGCGCTGTGGGTCGCCCGCATGGTCATGAGCTCGCTGTACTTCCTGGACGAGGTGCCGTTTAAGGACGTCGTCATCTACCCGACGATCCTTGCCAAGGACGGCAGCCGCATGTCCAAGTCCAAGGGCAACGGCGTTGACCCCATGGACCTCATTGGCATGTACGGCGCCGATGCCATGCGCTACAACCTGCTGACGCTCTGCACCAACAACCAGGACGTCAAGTTCGACGCGAACATCGATAAGAAGACCAAGAAGCTTATCGACAGCCCGCGCACCGACCAGGCCAAGTCGTTTGTGACCAAGATCTGGAACGCCAGCCGCTTCCTGCTCATGAACATGGAGGGCTACACGCCCGGCGAGCCCGTCGTGGAGACGCCGGCCGACGCTTGGATGTTCAGCCGCCTGGCCAAGGCCGTGAAGATGGTCACCGAGGGCATCGAGAACTACACCTTTGGCGACATGGCCCGCGGCGTGCAGCAGTTCTTCTGGAACGAGGTCTGCGACTGGTACGTCGAGGTCACCAAGGCCCGCCTGAAGGGCGAGGGCCGTCTGCAGGCTCAGCGCAACCTAATCTTTGTGCTTGACACCTCTATTCGCCTGATGCACCCGCTTATGCCGTTTGTCACCGAGGAGATCTGGGACAACATGCCGGCGAGCGTGCTCGATCTGGACGCCGAGGGCAACGTGAACCGCGCCGAGGCGCTCATGATCGCCAAGTGGCCCGAGCCCGCCGACTACGCCAAATATGTTGACGAGGACGCCGAGCGCGCGTTTGAACTGTGCCGTACCGTCGTGTCTGCCGCCCGCGCCACCCGTTCGCGTTACCGCTTGAGCCCCAAGGCCGAGCTCGACGTTGTCGTGCGCGCCGGTGCCGAGGACATCGAGAAGCTTGAGAGCCTCCGTTCGACCATCGAGCCGCTGGCGAACACTGCCTCGCTGGTCATGGGCACCGACGTTGAGAAGCCGGCTGCGAGCATCGCCGTGGTCGACAGCGGCGTCGAGGTCTTTGTGGTGCTCGAGGGCAAGGTTGACCTTTCGGCCGAGAAGGCGCGCCTGGAGAAGGAGATTGCCGCGGCCCAGAAGGAACTCGCCGGCTGCGAGAAGACGCTTGCCAACGAGGGCTTTGTGGCTAAGGCCGCACCTGCGGTGGTCCAGAAGAAGAGGGACCGTGCAGCTGAGCTCAAGGAGATCCTGGCGGCGCTGACTGCTCAGGTTGCTGACTTCTCGTAGGCGGTACGGGGGGACGCGGTTTGGGGCATTGCTCGCTAGTGCGGACAGTCCTGCTCGCACGAAGGCCACATTAAGTGGCCTTCGGCTCGTGCGGAACTTGTATCGAGCAAAGCCCCAAACCGCTCCCATAGCGTTTACGTGGTTGTTTGCATCTGCCTGTTAGGGCCACTGGGTTGTGGCTTTGATTCTGCTGCAAAGCGGTGTTTGGCTGATATTTTGAATGGGAGGGGCTCGTTGTTGCTTACGGGCCTCTTTTTATGTTGAGGGGACTTTGGCTATGGCAAAGCGTTCTGGGTTGTATTCGGTGCCGTTTGAGGTTCCGGAGCTTTCTTTTGATGAGGCTGTTGCACTTGCGGCCGATACGGGTAAGATCGCGCGTTATTCCACGCCGCTGCTCGAGACCGTCGTCGAGATGCTCGATGAGCTTGGTCGTCCTGACGAGTTCTACGATTGCGTCCAGATAGCGGGTACCAATGGAAAGACCTCGACGACGCGATTCTCGGCTGCCATTCTTCGTGGTGAGGGCCTTAAGACGGCGCTCTTTACGTCGCCTCATCTGGTGCGCTATCCCGAGCGTATGGAGATTGATGGAAAGGTCGTCTCAGACGAGGTTTTTGCCCATGGTGTCTCTGCGGCGTATGAGGCAGGTCGTCGTCTCAACGCACGTCGTGAGGCGGCGGGCGAGGAGCTCCGTTCTATTACGCCCTTCGATCTTTTGTCCGTGGCTGGTTTGACTATGTTTGCCGAGGCTTGCGTGGACGTGGCCGTGCTTGAGGTTGGCATGGGCGGACGATGGGATGCTACGAGCGCGACCGATCCCGTGGCCGTCGCCATTACGGGTATTGGACTCGACCATACGAAGGTCCTTGGCGATACCCTCGAGGCCATTGCGGGGGAGAAGGCTGCGGTTATTAAGCCTGGACGTTTGGTTGTTTTGGGCGAGGGTACCCATGAGGCGAGCGTTCAGCGCGTGATGGATGCCCGTTGCCGCGAGTGCGGCGTTGTGCCGCTCGTGGTGAGCCATACGACGACCAAGGTGCCGGCACACGTGGGCGACACGGTTGAGTTTAGCTGCACCACGCCGCGTGCCATCTATACGTCGAGTATGGTTAAGCCGGCCTATCAGCCGCAGAATGCCGCGTGCGCGATTATGCTGTGCGAGGGGTACCTGGGTCGCGAGCTCGATCATGACAAGCTTGATGCGTCGCTTATGGGCTGCCCCACGCCGGGCCGATTTGATGTGCTGGGAACCGATCCGCTCAAGCTGATCGATGCCTGCCATAACCCCCAGAGCTGCGAGAACTTTGTGAGCGCACTGGACGAGATCGATCCGTGCGTGGAGAACCGCCCCACACTGCTGTGTGCCGCGCTGGCCGATAAGGACGTGGCGGGTATCGTTGACGTTTTGGTTCCGGCGTTCCCCCGCGTGGTCGTGACCCAGACCGATTCCGATCGCGCCCTGACGGCGGAGGAGCTCGCCGCCCTCGTTGATGCCGATAAGCTCGCGGGCGTATACCCGAGCGTGCCCGAGGCCCTCGCTGCCTTCGATGCCGCGGGCGAGTCCTTCGTAGCAGCCGGCACCA
>USEF01000008.1 GCA_900553475.1 uncultured Collinsella sp.
TTGCAGGAGACAAGGTTGATATATCATTATAAATATGCGCGATATAGCCGGGACGGGCCGTCACGCGCATCTGCTGGATGCCCTCGGCGACCAGTGCGCGATTCTCGGGCGTGAGCGGCATCATGTCGGATACGGTGCCCAGCGCCGCGACCTCTATCAGCGAACGCCAATACGACGGCTTGCCCAAACGCTCGCCCAGGACCTGCACCAGTTTGAGTGCCACGCCGGCACCGGCAAGCTCGCGCGAGGGACCCTCGTCCTCGAGCTTGGGGTCGGTCAGGGGCACGCCCTGCGGCACCTGGTCGGAAGGCTCGTGATGGTCCGTGACCACCAAATCGATCCCCAGGCTCTCCAGATAGGAGACCTCTTCCTTGGCAGCAATACCGTTATCGACGGTCACAATCAGGTTGGGTTGGGCGAGCTCGTTGACGCGGTCGAGCGCCGCACGCGACAGGCCGTACCCCTCGTCAAAGCGGTGCGGGATAAACGGTGTGACATTGGCGCCAAACATCCGCAGCGCCTCGGTCAACAGACAAGTCGACGTTATGCCGTCGACGTCAAAATCGCCAAAGACGGCGATGCGCTCGTGACTGCGAACAGCGCGCTCAACGCGGTCGGCGACGACCGCCATGCCCGGAATAACGAGCGGGTCCGCCCAGTCGCGATCGAGCGAAGGCGTCAAAAACAGTTGGCCTTCCTCGATGGATGTAATGCCGTGCGCAACCATAATGCGCGCCACCAGCCCGGGTATGCCCAGGCCAGCCGAAAGCTCCTTTTCGAGCTCGGGGTTTTGCCGAGCGACCGCCCAGCGATGCGTCGTCTTAAGCGATGACATAGGCGCCCACCCCCGATAGGGGCAGGTCGCCGCGATACCTCTCACGGTTCATAGCGATGAGTCCTCTGTGTATGCCCGCTTCGGCAGGCAGATCTGTTGAACGGATTTATTATACCGTGCGGCACGGACGCAAAACGCCGCGGTGCGCCGCGGTTTCGGCAAATGATGGCGGTAATGGCCTCGAAATAATCGAGCGTTTCAGCCGCACGGACGCATACGAGCGTCTAGCATATCCATACAAACGAGTTCGCGGATAAAGGGAGTCACGGGACATATGAAGCAATGGGCTGGACTGGGAAAGTTCCTCGCGGGGCATATGCAGATCATCGTTCCGATTTGCGTGGCGCTCGGAGTGCTCTTTCCCCAGCAGATCGGCGTGCTCAAGCCCATTGTTCCCGCCCTCTTCGCCTTTATGACGTTTCAGGGCGCGCTCAGCAACACTTTTCACCAGGTAGCCGAGGTGTTCCACCGTCCGCTGCACCTGATTCTGGCGCTGCTGGTCTCGGCAGTGCTTATTCCCATCGCGGCGTACGCCATAGGGTCACTCTTCTTTGGCTCCAACCCCAACCTTGTCTGCGGCATCGTGCTCGAGTACAGCGTGCCCGTGGCCGTCACCGCTTTTATGTGGATCAGCATGTTCGGCGGCAACGGCCCGCTCGCGCTCACTATCATCCTGACGTCCTCAGTTATCTCCCCTGTGACGATTCCGCTCACGCTTAAGCTCTTGCTGGGTGCCACCGTCTCGATCGATGTGCCGAGCATGATGCAAGACATGGCCTTTATGATCGCCATCCCCGCCGTGCTCGGCATCGTGATCAACGAGCTCACGCGTGGATGGGGACACGAGAAGCTCTCCCCCGCGCTCTCGCCCGCCTGCAAATTCATGATGATGGGCGTTATCGCCTCCAACTCCACCGCCATGAGCGAGTACGTGCTGCACATGAACGCGGTGCGCCTGGAAGTCGCCCTCTTTATTCTGGTGTTCGCCATCAGCGGTTTTGTCGTGGGCATTCTGGTCGCCCGCGCATTGCACCTGCCGTATAGCGAGACGACCACCATGTGCTTTACCTGCGGCATGCGTAACATATCTTCGGGCGCCGTCATCGCCACGCAATACTTTCCGGGCGAAGTCGTATTCCCCGTCATGTGCGGCACGCTGTTTCAGCAGGTACTCGCCTCGCTTATCGGACATCTCTTTGAGCGTCTAACCGGCGAGGAGCGCGCCGCCCAGCGCAAGCGGGTCGAGGCCGGCCGCGACGCCATGGGACGCTAGGCTGTCCGCATTACGCGGGTGTTAGTCTTACTATACGAACGTTTCCAGATGCGCACGCAGGCGCTCAGCATCGACATCGAGCGTTGTCTCGGCATTGACCTGGGCTAAACGATAGCCGACGAAGTAGGGCGAAACCACCCAACGCGGCAGCGCCTTGGCAATGGTCCGACCGCCCAGGTGATAGAAGAACAGATTATACGACCCTGCGCGACCACCGTGGTGCTCGTTCAGGATATAGCGCAGAGCTACCTGGACTGCATCGGCGAAGAGATCCGCCTCGGCTTGATCTCTCGTGTCATCGCTGGCAGAGATTCCCTGCGGGGCTGAAACGTTGATCTCAAAGAACCCCATGATGGGTTCGGTTGAGATGTTGGCCGAGATCCTCCCCTGTTGCCAGACATTGATGCCTTCGAAATTGGCGGAAGTCAGCGAAGCATAGCCGTCTTCCTGCTCCAAACCCACAATCTGCATGTGCGGATGAACGAGGCTACCGCCCGAGAGCGGACCCTTGTTCTTGTACATGAGCACGCTTCGATACTGCTGTGAATCGATCATCTGCTGCCAGCAACCCAGGGCAAACCGCATCACATGGTGGAGTTCATCCGGCTCATAGGTCACCAGGTCGGCATCGTGATCGGCCGACTCGATCAGCACGGTTTGACGGGTGGCGCGCAGGGTCTTGAACTTATTCTCGAGCCAAATGCAATCGCCATCACGGCGAATGATGTCGGTGAGCCCTTCTGTATCGCAAAAGGGACACGCGGTGCCGGGGCGGCGGTTGTCGTCGGGCTTACCGTTCGCCTGCTGAACGTCAAATACCAGCGCCACGGGTTATACCTCCAGCGGCACAATCTTGGTGCCATGGAGCTCGGAGGCGCCCAGTGCCGCCGCCACGGTATCGCGGTTGGCCGTGGAAATGCCGCCGCCGGGAAGGATGGTCAGGCGGTCTCCCGCACACTCGATAAGACGCGACAGATGCTCCAGGTTGTCCTCAATCGGCGTGCCGGCGGCACCGCCGTGCGTCAGGATGCGCGTAACGCCGCAATCGACGAGTGTGTCGACGGCATCGAGCTGAGCCTCGGGCGAGAGCTGGTCAAACGCCATGTGGAAGGTGATGTCGATGGGCTCACGCTTGCATTCCTCGGTCGCGCAGCCCGCGGCCATCACGAGGGCGCCCAACGTAAGCTCGTCGAGCGCCCATCCGTCAGCGCAGGGCTTGCAGCAGCCAAAGACCAAGCCGTCAACGCCGGCGCTCACGGCAAGGCCCAGGTCCATCTCCATCATACGCAACTCGTCCTGGTTGTAATGAAAGTCGCCGCCACGCGGACGGATCATGCACATCACCCGTGCATCGTGCTCGTGGGCATAGCTGGTCGTAGCGCTGATAACACCGGCCGAAGGTGTAGTGCCACCGACGGCAAGGTTGTCGCACAGTTCGATACGCTTTGCACCGGCATCGATAGCCGCCGGCACCCGCTCAAAGTTCTCGGCACAAAACTCGTACAGCATAGATAGACCCCCAAAGACAGCAGATGTTTTCCGACGGGCATTGTCACACATCCCCATGAAGTTGCGGTGGAATAGGGACTGTTTTGGCCTCTTAGACTCCCATTTAGTCCCTATTCCACCGCAACATAAAGGGGGCAGAACCAAAGTAACGCCGCAGGCAGAGGACGGACAGCGAGCGGGCACCAGAGCGAACAAATTGGCATGAAAAGAGGACGGCATAGACCTTCTGGTCATGCCGCCCTCTTTGAATGACAAGTTGTCGCTCTGGTGCCCGCGCAGCGTCGACTGGTCCGCCGTTCGGTAGAACGGCGGAACCTACACAGCCTGTGCCAGCTTCTCGGCTCGCTCGGCGGCGGCGAGCGCCTCGATGACGGTGCCGAGCTGATCGCCCAGAAGGACGCCGTTGTAGGTGGAGTTGAAACCGATGCGGTGATCGGTCACGCGGTCCTGGGGCTGGTTGTAGGTACGGATCTTCTCGGAACGGTTGCCGTGGCCGATCTGGCTCTGGCGCTCGGCACCGAGCTCGGCCTGCTGCTTCTCGAGTTCCATCTCGTACAGACGGGCGCGCAGCATCTGCATGCAGACCTCGCGGTTCTGGATCTGGGAACGCTGCTCCTGCGACTGCACCACGGTGTTGGTGGGCAGGTGGGTGATGCGCACGGCGGAGTAGGTGGTGTTAACGCACTGACCGCCAGGGCCGGAGGCGCAGTAGGTGTCGATGCGCAGGTCGGACTGGTTGATCTGGACGTCGATCTCCTCGGCCTCGGGAAGTACGGCGACGGTAGCCGTGGAGGTCTGAATGCGGCCCTGGGACTCAGTCTTGGGAACGCGCTGGACGCGGTGCACGCCGGACTCGAACTTCATGACGGAGTAGACGCGGTCGCCCTCGACCTTGAACTCGATGGACTTAAAGCCACCGGCCTCGCTGGGGCTGGAATCGAGCACGGTGGTCTTCCAGCCGCGCGACTCGCAAAAGCGCTGATACATCTTGTACAGGTCGCCGGCAAAGATGGCCGCCTCGTCGCCACCGGCGGCGGAGCGAATCTCGACGATGGTGTTCTTGTCGTCGTTGGGGTCGCTCGGAATGAGCATGTACTTGATGTCTTCCTCGAGCTGGGGAAGCTTGGCCTCGTTTTCGGAGATGTCCATCTGGAGCATCTCCTTCTCATCGGCATCAGTGGTATCGTGCAGCATTTCCTTGGCAGCCTCGATGTCATCGAGCGCGCCGATGTACTCGCGCGAGGCAGCAATGAGGTCGGACTGGTGCGCGTACTCCTTGTTGAGACGCGTGAACTCCTTGATATCGGAGGCGACGGCCGGGTCGGAAAGCTTCTTCTCGAGCTCCTCGTAGGCCTTGATGATCTTTTCGAGCTTGTCGCGCATGACGGGACTCCTTTATGTGCGTGAAGGTGAAAATCGGCAGAATTGATGGGGCGCGGGGCGCCGCTGCGGGGGTAAGCCCAGCTAGAACATGTCGATCTTCAGATACATGCGCATCCCTTCGCGTATGAGGTACATAGTTGCGGTCTAACCCATACATGATAGCGTGCGCAGGCATACCTGCATATAACCCGCACGGAATGCGACAAAGGGTCACTCTCTTTCCTTGAATATCAACTTCATCCGAACGCCTCCCGCATTCATCCGTACACGTACGGATGAATGCGGGAATCCGATACCCTGAGGGCCGGATCGGCCGGCCCCGGGAGATCGGAGGACGCCATGTCCGGAAAGAGCGGGAAGGGCGCCGCGAAGGCGGTCCCGAGGACCCACGGCAGGCTCATCGGGTACGAGCAGAACACGGTCCAGAGGATGCTGAAGCGCAGGGCTCGCTCGACCACTTCCTCGATAGGTTCAAGGGCGTGTCGACCCGCAGGCCCCACAGCTACCTGATGTGGTTCAAGTGGCTGCACGAGGCTACACGCATCGGGGACGGGACGTCGCCCATGCGCGGGCAGCCCGAGGACGGGTGCTACAGGAAGACCTGGAAGAAGATGATGGAGCCGGACTACGAGTTCCGCCCGGAGCTGGACGAGCAAACGGCGGGTTAACGTAGCCTTTCACCAAAAAGGGCGGGCGGCCGCGCCCTGCGACCACCCGCCCTCAATCAAAGCCCTTCTCGGCCGCCGCAGTTACCGGTTCCGGCGCCGCAGGATCACGCCTGCGGCGATCAGCACCACCGCGCCGCCCGCGATGCCACCCAGGGCCATCGGTGACACGCTGGTATCGCCCATATTCGGCAGACCCGGCTTCTCCTCCTTCGGCACCGGCGACTTGCTCGGCGGATTGGTGGGCGGCTCCGTCGGCGGGGGGGTCGGCGGCGTGTACGTGTTCTTGAACACCGGCGCCACGTCGCCGCCATAGGTTACCGTCGCCACCAGATGGCCCGCACCGTCGTCTGTCACCGTCACCGTTACCCGGTGCTCGGCCACGTCGTACGTCACGTTCTTCTGACCGTCGTCCACCTCGGAAATGCTGTAGGTGTACGTCCCGGGCTTGTCGTACGAGATCGCCTCGAAGCCCACCGTGCCGTCCGCCGCGTTCTTGGCGGTCTGCAGCACCTTGCCGTCGGCATCCTTCAGCTGGAAGGAGAACTGCCCTTCCTTAAGGTCCTCGCCGCTCAGCACCTTGGAGGCCCCCAGCTTCACCTCAGTCGCGGCCGGCGCGTAGCTATTGCTGAACGCCACCGCGTCCGCAGCCTTGCCGCCCTTGCTGTAGACAACCTGTGTCTCCAGAGCGTGCGTCTCCGCATTCTCCGTCACCGTCACCGTCGCGGTAAAGACCGTCGTGTCATAGGTGACGCCGTTCGCCGTCGCCCCTGCCCGCTCGGACACGGTGTAGACGTACGTCCCCACCTTGCCCAGCTGCAGCGGCGCGAAGCCGAACGTGCCGTCGGCGCCGTTCTGCACCGTCTGCACCACGTTACCGTCGGCATCCTTCAGGTCGAAGGAGAACTCACCCTCGGCCAGGTCGCGGCCGGTCAGAGCCTTCGTTCCGGTAATCGTCGCCGTCGTTGCCGTCGGCGTGTATGTGTTGGTGAAGGTCAGATCCGCAGCCGTCTTGTTCGCCGTCGCGGTCAGCTGGCCGCTGCCGTCGTCGGTCACGCTCACCGTCACATCCAACACCGCATCGCTGTAAGTGATGGTGCCATCTTGGCCCGCAACCTCCTTCACCTGGTACTCATGCGAACCAGTCGCAGTGTACGAGATGGCCTTGAAGGTAAACGCGTTACCCACGTTCGTGGTCCGGTCAATCTCCTGCCCGGTGGCCACGTCAATCAGCGCGAACGTGAACTCGCCATCGGCGGGCGTCCGCGTGGTGGCCGGGTCGGCATTCTTAAGCACCTTGGTGCCAGAGATCTGGTAGGAGGCCTGGCCCGGCTGGTAGCTGTTCGCAAACGCCATGGTGTTGGGGGTGACGCCGTTCTCGGTGCCCTCCTCGCTCGGTTTCACCGTAGAGCTCTCCACCACCAGCTTGCCGTCGTTGTTGTCTGCCACCACATAGGTCAGGGTGTACGTCTTGCCGGTGTAGGTCACGCCCGGCACGCCCGGCGCGTCGTCCGTCGGCTGCACCTCGCGAACCGTGTAGATAAAGGTGCCCGCATGGTCGAAGGTCAGCTCGTCGAAGGCAACCTTGCCGTCGGCGTCGTTCTTCTGGGTCTGGAGCACCGCGCCGTCGGGCCCCACCAGCTCGAACGCGAAGTCTCCCGGCTTCATCTGGTAGCTGCCATCGTGCACGTCAACGCTCTTGGTGAGGGCGATCGCGCCGGAGCGCGCCGCCTGCGCCTGGTAGGCGTTGGTGAAGGTGGGCTTCGTGGCGTCCGCGCCGTCGTAGGCGACGCTCGCCTGCAGCGCGCCGGCGTTGTCCACGACCTTCACTACGGCGTGGTGCACCGTATCGTCGTAGGTCACGTAGGCCAGGTCGCCCTTCCGCTCCACGATGGTGTACTCGTGAGTGCCCGGCTTCGCGTAGGAGAAGGCGTCGAAGCTGACGCTTCCGCCCGCGCCGTTCTCAGCGGTCTGGATGGGCTGCTTGCCCTTCAGCTGCTTAGCCGTCAGTTTGCCCTCGTACACATCGAAGGTGAACTCGCCGCCCTTGAGTACGATCGGCGTGTTGTCGTCCTTCTTCACGTAGCTCTTCCGCGCACCGAGGGCCAGACCGGTCGCGGCCGGCTGGTAGGTGTTGGTGAAGATCTCCGGGCCGGATGTGCTCGTCACGACCGCCTTCGCGTTCAGCACTCCGGTCCCGTCGTCCTTGACCGTCACTTTGTAGATGAGTGGATGGGTGTCGTAGACCATGCCCGGCTCCGTGCCCGGCTGCTCCACGATGGTGTATGTGAAGTCCTTGCTCGCGGCGCTGCCCAAGTCGGAGAGCTGGAACTCGCGCGTGAAGCTGACCTTGCCGTCGGCGTCGTTCTTCGCGGTGCCGAGCACGTTGCCAGCGGCATCCTTCAGCTCGAAGGTGTACTCGCCGTCCGCGGGTTTCGTCGCGTGGTCGAAGCCGTCCGCGACCTTGATGGTCTTGGTCGCCGTCAGGGTTACGGAACCCTTTGCGTCGTAGGTGTTGTTGAAGGTGGGAGCCGTAGCGGCACCGTCATAGGTGACGGTCACCTTCGTCTTGTTGTTGTCATCCTGGTTCTGCTCTACCCTGACGTGGACCTTGACTTCCTTGGCGTCGTAGACCACGCCGTCGACGATCTGGCCGGCCTTCTCCTCCTTCAGCGTGTAGTCGTACTCGCCCAGGTTCAGGTTCTTGACGGTCAGCTTGACCTTGCCGTCCTGGTCGTTGTTGCCCTTGGCAACCTCGTTGCCGGCCTGGTCGTACAGGCCGAAGGTGAACGCACCGGCCGTCAGGACCTTACCCGTGAGGGTCTTCGTCGTCTCGATGGTGACGTCAGCCGTCGGCTTCGAGTTGGTGAAGGTCGGCACGGCCTTCTTATCATCGTATGTGACGGTCGCCTTCAGCTCGCCCTTCTCGTCGGTGACCTTGACGTGGACCATTACGTCCTTCGTGTCATAGACGATGGTCGAGTCGTTGCCGGCAACCTCCTTGATGGCGTAGTCGTGCTCGCCCGGCGTAGCGTAGTCGATGGCTGCAAAGGCGACCTTGCCGTCCTTGTCATTCTGGACGGTCTGGATCACGTTGCGATCCTTGTCGAGCAGCTGGAACGTGAAGTCGCCCCCCGCGAGCTCACCGCCCGTGAAGTGCTTCTTCGCCTTGAGCGTTACCGAGGTCCCCTTCGGGCGGTACGCGTTCGTGAAGGTCTGCGAGCCGTCTCCACTCGCGACCTGCGGCGTGGCCGTCAGCGAGCCGGTGCCATCGTCCACGACCGTCACCTTGTAGATGAGCGCATGGGTGTCGTAGACCATGCCCGGCTCCGTGCCCGGCTTCTCCGCGATGGTGTAGGCGAAGTCCTTGCTCGCGGCGCCGTCCAAGTCGGAGAGCTCGAAGTCGCGCGTGAACTTCACCGTGCCATCGGCCTTGTTCGTCGTGGTGTCGAGCACCTTGCCGTCGGCGTCCTTCAGCTCGAACGTGTACTCGCCGCCCTTGAGCTTGGTATCGTGCGTGAAGCCCGGCGCGACCGCAACGACCTTGGTCGCCGTCAGCTCCGCGGAGCCCTTTGCGGTATAGGTGTTCTTGAAGGTGGGGGCATCCGTCTTGCCGTCGTCGTAGGTGACGCTCGCCTCCAGCTTGCCGGCGTTGTCCACGACCGTCACCACGGCATGGTGCACCGTAGCGTCGTAGGTCACGTGGGACAGGTCGCCCTTCTGTTCCGCGACGGTGTATTTGTACTCGCCGGCCTTGGTGTAGCCGATGGCCGGGAAGGTGACGGTGCCGTCCTCGCCGTTCTCAGCGGTCTGGATGGGTTGCTTGCCCTTCAGCTGCTCAGCCGTCAGATCGCCCTTGTACAGGTCGAAGGTGAACTCGCCGCCCTTGAGCGCAGCCGACGTGCTGTCGGACTTCACGTAGGTCTTCTTCGCCGTGAGCGCCACCGAGGTCTCGGCGGGCTGGTACGTGTTCTCGAAGGTCGGGGCATCGTTCTTGCCGTCGTAAGTGACGGTCGCCTTCGCCTTGCCACCCTCCGCCTTCACCGAGACGTGGACCTTCACCTCCTTGTTGTCGTAGGTGATAGTCGGATCGGCACCGACGTTCTCCTCCTTGAGTATGTAGTCGTACTCGCCGATGGTCAGACCGGTGAGAGCAAGATTAATCTTGCCATCCTTGTCGTTCTGGACGGTCTTGACGGAATTACCCGTGGACGCGTCGCCTTGGTACAGGCCGAAGTTGAACGCGCCTTCCGTCAGGTCCTTGCCCTTGAGGGTCTTCGTTGCCTCGATGGTTGCATCGGCCGTCGGCTTCGCGTTGGTGAAGACCGGAACGCCGGCCTCGCCGTCGTAGGTGGCGACCGCCTTCAGCGTGCCGTTCTTGTTATCAGTGACCCTAACGTGCACGTTCACCGTCTTTCGTACACGACGGTCGAGTCGTTGCCGGCAACCTCCTTGATGGTGTAGTCGTGATCGCCCGGAGTGTCGTAGCCGATTGCCTGGAAGGTAATGTTGCCGTCCTTGTCATTCGTGACGGTCTCAATGGGCGTGCCTTCCGCCTTGTCACCCTGGTACAGAGCGAACGAGAAGTCGTTCCCCGCGAGCGCACCGCCCCTAAAGCGTTTCTTCGCCGCCAAGGTCACGGAACCCTTCGCAGCATAGCTGTTGGTGAAGGTGGCGAGGTTCACCTTGCCGTTCTTGACCTCAAGCGTCTCGCTCTTGTCATCGCCGTCCTTTTCCACCGCCACGCCTGTGACAGTCAGCTTGGCATTCTTGTCCTCAACCTTCACCGTGACGGTGTAGGTGGAATCGTCCATCGTCCAACCGGCGTTCTGCACACCAGTCGTATTAGGATCGTCATCTTCCCCGTGGGCCTCGGTGAGCGTAAACGTGTAGTCGCCTGCCTTGTTGAATTGCATGCCGGAGAAGCTGAGGGGCTGACCGTCCTTGCTGGTGATCTTCCCCTCCGTGGTCTTGGACTCCGAGGATGTGTCGCCCTTCAGGCCGTCAGCCTTCAGATCGCCGGCGGCAATCTTATCCTTCGTCTCCGACGTGGCAGTCAGCGTGAACGAGAACTTCTTGTCCGTGCTCTCGGTGCCGGAAATCTTCTTCGTTACCTGCGGGGTCAGCTCGTCGCTGGCGACCGTCTTGTAGCTGTTCTCGAACGGAATAGTCGCCGTGTTGTCCTCGAGCGAGGCGCCGGGGGCAAACTTACGGTAATCGACCCTCTTGCCATCACTGTTCAGAACCGTCGTCTCGACTTTCAGTGTGCCGTCGCCGTTGTCGGACACTGCGATCTCGACGGTATAGACCGTCTTGTCGTAGGTGTAGCCGGCGGGAACGGGCTTCGGCACGTTCTCTTCCACCCTGTATTGGTAGACGTTGGCGCGGCATTCATTGCT
This sequence comes from uncultured Collinsella sp., assembly GCA_900553475.1. Taxonomy (GTDB): domain Bacteria; phylum Actinomycetota; class Coriobacteriia; order Coriobacteriales; family Coriobacteriaceae; genus Collinsella. The sequence continues at coordinate 11,065 of USEF01000008.1, forward strand.
CACGTCGTCGTGTGTGAACTGCAAGCCCTTCGGCAGCAAGCTCACGGTCTTGGTGTCCCCGAGCTTCATCTCGGGAATCTTGAAGGTCTCCGCCCCGCCCGTGATGTCGAGCTTCTTCGCCGCGGCGTCGGCGGAGGTCAGGATGAACTTCGTGCCATCCTGACCCTCGGCCTGATAGTCCTCGGGCGTCACCGTAAAGCTGAATGTGCTGCTCGCATCACCGGTGCCGGTGAATTTCTTCTCAATCTGTAGACCGGCCTTCGCACCGTACTCAATCGTCTCGACCTTGTACTCGTTCTTGAACGGGACGATAGGCGTAGCGGGCTTCGCACCGCGACTCGAGACCGTCTGCACGTAGTTGGTCGTGGTATTAAGGCCCTTAATCGCCTCGGCCGTCAGCGCATCAACGTTGTCGCCCACGCCAACGAGCGCCGTCACGTCCGGGCCCTTCACGATGGTCGTCTTGGTGTAGAGCTGGCCTTTGTTGTCCGGATTCGGCTTCACCGCGATGAGCACGAAGGCATCACCGGGGTACTCGGTGTCATACGTGTATCCAGCAGCGTTGGCGTCATGTACCTCAGACACCTTGTACACGTACATCTTGTTGTAGCTCAGCTGCGTGAAGTTCATCTTCAGCTTACCGGACATCGTGGCGGTCTGCGTATCGTCACCGTCATCCTTGCCCACGGTGTTCGTGAACGACTTATCGGAATCAACCGGCTCCGGGGCCTTCGTGCCGTTATACGTCATCGCCTCGATGGTGAACGGGAACCTGCCATTCTCCAGCGGGGTACCAACCAGAGTCTTGGTCACATCGATGCCCGCGTAGGTACCGGAGGCCGCATAGGTGTTGGTAAACGCGGCAGCACCCGTCACCTGCCGGTCGGCATCCGTCGTCGCCTGCTTGTTGTCGTACGCAACCGACGCGGTCAGCTTACCGGTATGCGTGCCGTTCTCGATATCGGTCACTGTGTACGTCACTGTGGACGTATGGTCGTCATAGCTGATGCCGGTCTTGTCCGCGTCGGTCGGCCTCGTCTCGTTCACTTTGAACGTATACACGCCCGGCCTGGTAAACACAAGGTCGCCCGTGCCGAACGGGGTGGTGCGCATCGCGTCGCCGGGACCTGCGATCTCGACCTTAGTCGTCAAATCGCCAGTCTCATCGGAGTCGGCAGCCTTCTTCTGAGTAACGACCTTGTTTTTAACCGCTTTCATCGTGGCGTCATCCGCTGGCGTCAGCGTGAAATCGAACTTGTCATCCTGCTCCCACGCACGCCCAGCCAGCGTCTTCTGCACAGTAACCGGTGCCGACATCGTCTGGGCCACCGTGTAGGTGTTCTTGAACGGGATATATCCACCCGTGTCCGTCAGCTGCGTGCCGTCGGCCTTCCAATACGTGGCCGTGGAGGACAATTGGCCCTTGTCGTCGAGCGTGTTTTGCACCATCGCGTAGTACACGGTGGTGTCGTACGTCATGCCGCCCGTTGTCGAAGCATCGGAACCAGCTTGCTCCGTCACCTGGTACACGTAGGTGGTGTTCTGGTCGGCAGCGGTGAACGTGATCTGCGGGAAAGCCGCAATGCCGCCGCCATCGTTCTCCGCGGTCGTCACGCCGTCGGCGGGCATCGGCGCGTCGTTCGCACTGACCGTGTAGCTCAGGTCATTGAACTTGATGGGGGCAGCCCCCACCGCGCTGTTGGCCAGGCCGCCCAGCGCCTTCAGCTCGAAGGTGAACTTGCCCGCGGCAAGCGGGTTGTCGCCCGACTCGTCGGTATACGACTTCTGCGCGTTAAATGAGATTGTCTTGGTGTCGGTGCTGAACTTGTTGGTGAACACCGCGACCTTGTTATCGACTGGCACGGCCGGGTCGTGGTGGGCGCCATCATCGTCGCCGTTGCGAGCCATAGTGACAACCGGCTCGGACAGCGTACCCCTGCCCGTGTCGTCCACCTGCACCGTCACCGTGTACCCGGCGCTCGAGTAGCCGAAGCCGGGCAGCCAGGACGAGTCATGCTCGTCGGGCGTCCGCTCGGCCACCGTATAGGTGTACGTGCCGGGCTTCTTGTACGTAATCTGGCCGAAGTCGAACTCATCACCATTGTTGACGGTCTTGACCACCTGGACGTATCCGGGCACGCCGGATACGTCCTTGTAGCCCCCGGGCATGGGCGTGCCCTTGGCAGCGCGCAGATAGATGTCGAAGCTGTCGGCCTTAGTCCACTTGCGGCCTTGAAGCACCTTCTGCGCCCGAATGCCGGTGAGCGTCACCGAAGACTTCACGCTGTAGCTGTTGGTGAACACCAGCTTGTTGTCTTCGGCCAGCGTGCCGTCGGTATTTTGCTTCGCGATCTTACCGGTGATGATACCATCGCCTGCGCCGGTCAGATTCTTGTCACCCTGCTTGCGGCCGGTCAGCTTATAGCCCGCGGGCATCTCGTCTGCGCCGGTCAGCTCCTGCACCGTGTACTCGTCGCCCTCGCCAAGTCCGTACACGCGAATCGTCTCGTCGGCCTTGATGGTTTGCGAATAGCCATTTGTCAGGTCGAACACGTTGCCGACCTGCTTCTCATCGACGGTACCCGCCTTCTCGAACACCGCAGCCTTGTACGTCTTCCCCTTTGGCACGGTGAACTTAAAGGTAAATCCCGCGTCCTTATTGCCCGTCAGGCCATCGGGCACCACGACCTTCTTCGTCACCTCGAGGCTCGCCTCGCGTTCGTTCGCCACGCGCACGCAGGTGGCGCCCGTGAACAGGGCGTTCAGGTTCATGGCGCCCAAGTCGGCGCGGGCGCCCTTCGCCGTGATTCCCTTGGGCCGCTCGTCCTGGGTGATACCCATACGTATCCAGCCCGTCTCGGTCTCCAGGCGGTAGGGTTTGCCCTCCTCGGTGGGCCCATACTGGTACATGCGTCCGTTAGCGCCGTACTTGAGGTGCACTGTGTCGTCTGCACCCACGGGTTCGACATCGGTCCACGTCAGGTTGCCTTTAACATTGGTCTCGCCATTCGAGGTCTGCCGCGTACCCTTGATCCACGTGAGCGTGTTGTCGATGTCGCCCTCTGCGCCAAACTGGCCCAGACTCTTCATGAGCGCGCCCGGGCCCACGAACGTCGAAACGCCGTCATCGTCCGTACCAGCATCGGCATGGACGCCGCAATCGTCCACAATCACCTTGGTGAGCGTGTCGTTAAGCAGGAAGCCCTTGGGAGCCGAGACCTCCTTTAGGAAGTAAGTTCCATTCACGAGCGGCCTGTTACCGTCGCTTGTATTCGGGAATATGCCCGCACCTTCGAGCGGGACCGGGTTGCCGACCGACCCCGTCCTCAGGGTGTCGTAGGGGTCCTGGCCGTCCTTGAGCACGACCTTGCCGTTCGCATCCGTAGTCACCTGGGTGGACTTGTACAGGCCGAACTTCGCGCCGTCTACGGGGTTGCCCTCGGTATCGGTCTTCTGCACGAACAGGCGGTTCTGGATGTTCGTGACGAGCAGGCGCGTGGCGAACTGTCGCTGGAAATTCTTCTCGCCGCTGGGGAGGTCATCGCTGAACACGTGGACCGTGTTGTCCGTATTCGCGTTGGCGATGGAACTCGCCGTTGTGTGGTAGATGGTCACCGTGTACTCGGCATCCTTGCGGGCATCACCGCTCAGCATGTAGTAGTAGCTGGAGATGTCACCGGGCAGATACGGAATCTCTACCTGGTACTGGCCGCTCGTGTTGAGCGTGAAGGCGTGCAGGTCCTTCTTCGCCGCCTCGATAGCGCCGGCCATGCTCGGCTTCTTGGCGAGGGTGTATCCCGCTCCCGTCGATGGGTCGCCCGACACGGCGTACCAACTGTTCGGATCGTTGATATCTGTGCTTGCGCTTTTATCGCGCTTGAGCACCACAGCGAACAGTATGCCGGAGTCCAGGCTGACGGTCTTGTCGGACTTCGTCTGGTCATCGTTCGCCTTGTACACGATCGACGGCGCGGTGATGGTCTCCTTCGCGCCGGCGAACGCACCCGTCTGCCACACGGCGCTGTCCGCGTCCATACCGCCGCGGTTAATGATGACGCCGCCCGCGGCGTCCTTGTCGTCGCTCGCGGACACGTACTCGAGCTGCATGCTGCCATGCGTCGCCGTGAGACTCGAGCGGTAACCGTTAGGCGCCTTTGTTTCCTTCAGGAGGTAGTACTGGTAACCATGCTCTTTATAAAGGTCATCGAAGTTGATAACGCCGTTGTCCACGTCATTCGTGAGCGTCAGTTGTCCATTCGCGTTCGTGGTGCCGGAGCCAAGTAGGTTTTCTGGGTTAGTGGTCGTGTCAGCGAACCACTCGTCTGTCTTGTACAGCGCGAACTGAGCACCCTCCACCAGACCGCCATCCTGGTCGAACTTGATAATGTCGGACTCGGGAACCGTCACGAGGTTGAACTTGAGCCTCATGTTGGAGTCGGTGGCGCCACGCTCCAAGTAGAAGAACTTGAGCGTGTGGTTGGTGCCGCCAGCGAAGGTGTTGCCGTTGAAGCCCGAAATATCCCGCCCCGCATCCTTGAACTTGCTTTTCAGCGTGCCATTTGCGGAATTGTTAACGCTGATGTCGCCCGTTTGGAAGTTAATGGTCAGATCAGCACTGGTGTGGATACCGCCAATGTCGCCCACGAGGACATCGTCAATGAACACCCAGACGTCGTCGTCTCCGGCGAACTCAAAGGTCATGGGCTTGTCAGCGTTCGTTTTGCCATCCTTCGGCTGCACGAAGCGCGACGACATGGAGAGGCCGAAATAATGGTTGAGGGGTCCGTTGTTCTGCGACGTAATGCCGTTCGGGACGAGTTTGTCGTCCTCTTCCTTGAATACCTCATCGGCCGCATCGAAGGGGAAGAACTGGCCTACTGAATGAGGCTCAGCCCCCGCTTGCATAACGCCGGCAGCATTGTAGACATCAAATGCATTCTTATTGGCGTTGTACGCCGCGTAGTTCCGCGAGCTGTCATACTCGTAGTAGCCACCCTTGGCCTGCAACAGACCCGTCACACCCATATGGGATATCTTGCCCGTCTGGACGGAGGAATCAAACAGGTAGCCGAGGGATTCTCCCTCCCAGCGGTCGGTGAGTTTCGGGTAACCACCGGCAAGAACATTGTTCACGATGCCGGTGCGGACCCGGGAGCCACCCGTATACTGGTTAAGTTCCTCGCTGGCTCCTTGATCCTTGAACTGGAAGCGGTGGTTCTTGTTGATGCCGCCGTTGCCGGAAACCGACAGATGGTTATCGGGATTCACCCAGTAATCAAACAGGTTGATTGTTGTCCCCGAAGGCGAAATCGTCGGAACCGTGTGGTCCGAAATTGCCGCCTCGGCACGAAGCGGCAGGAAGAAACTCGCCGTCAGCGCGATGGCGAGGGCCAGAACAATCGCATATGGCGAGACCGAGCGCAGCCCGCGACGACGGCCACAAGACATGACGGACCACCGCTCGCGCGGCCGGTGTTCACCAGGAAGTTCCCTGCTTAGACACCCCCCCCGGTAGCAATATTCACGAGTCGAGACGTCGTCTCTCTGAGCTCCTGCATAATTTCCTCCCCAGTCGCACGGCGACCTGCCCGGGCGCTCCCCGGGGGCCGAGGCAGTCTGGCACATGCCCGCAGTCGTTCAAGGAATACCAACCCCAGCATATGTCTCTTAAGATATCTTAGCCTTTTTCTATTACAGTTTTTGTCTCATTACCGATGAAATCGGCTCAGTCCCTTTGTCACATTCTAGAGCGTGCGGAGCAGGGCGATGAGGAAGCGGGTGCCTTGGAGGTAGGCGCGACGGGTGATGCGCTCGTTGGTGCCGTGGACGCCGCGGTCGCATTCGTCATCGTCGACCACAAAGGCCGAGAAGCGAATGCACTCGGAGCAAATGCGCTGGTAGTTGACAGCGTCGGTCGCGCCGATCACGGTCGAGGGGACAATCGCCAACGGCTCGGATGATCCGTTTTCCTCCGTCCCCTTTGGATCACGGAAATAGCGGGCGGCGATGGCGCGAACGGCCTCGAGCCCCGGTCCACCGACACGCGGAGACGGCGAAGGCTCGGAGCTGCCGGGGCCCAGCTCCACTTCGACACAACCGGCAAGGTCCGCCCCGGCAACCGCCTCACGGCAGCGCGCCACAACGTCGACCACGCTCGTACCCTCGAGCATGCGGAAGTTAATGTTGGCCCACATATCCTGCGGCATTACGTTGGCGCCGGTGCTGCCACCCTCGATCTGCGTGGGCGCGCAGGTGGTCGTCACCAGCGGATAGAGCTTTTTGCTGGCGAGGCAATCGCGGACAATGGCATCCCCGTTGGCGGCAATTTCATCGGCCGTGTAGAGCCCCAACTCGACGAGTTGAGCGGCAAGCAAGTCGGTCACGCGCGTCGGCCACTCGATATCGCAGATTGCGGTGATGGCACGGCTGAGCACCTCGAGCGATGTGCCGCCGTAGGGGTTGGACGAATGCCCGCCCTCACTCTTCGTCTTGAGTATGATATCGGCGTAACCCTTCTCCGCGAGGTCGGCATGCATAAGCCAGCCCTCGCCCGCGCCGTACTCGGCAGCCGGAACGATGCGGTAGTCGCCCTCGTCGATCAGGTACTCAAGCTCAATGCCGCGCTCTTCGAGCACGCGGCCGATGGCACCCGCACCGAACTGCGTGGTTTCCTCGTCCTGGCCAAAAGCCAGCAGCAGGGTGCGCTCGTGCTCCCAGCCGTGTGCGAGCGCATACTCAACCGCCTCGAGAATGCCTGCGACCTGGTCTTTCATATCGATGGCGCCGCGACCCCAAATGTAGGTGTCGTCCACATGTCCGCTAAAGGGGACATGCGTCCAGTCAGCCTCGGTGCCGGGTACCACGGGAACCACGTCCATGTGGCCCATGAGCATGACGGGTTTGAGGGCAGGGTCGGAACCGCTAAGCGTCACCAATAGCGAATGGTCGATAAGCTCGACCTTACCCGCCGTAAATACGTGCGGCCAAGCCTGCTGCATATACGCGCGCAGGTCGTCGAACGGCTGCCAGTTCACCGCCTCGGCATCCATACTCGAGATGGTCGGAAACGACAGCACGCGGCCCAGGCGCTCGCACGCACCAGCCTCGTCCAGATCGGCAAAATCATCCTCATGCGCAAAAAAGCGCCAAACCTCGGCCATGACATCCTTTCGATTGTGACGACAAGGGCCGCCCCACCGGAGCGGCCCTGCCACATAAGCGTTTGCGGTCGGTTATTTGTCCTCGAGATAACGCGAGAGGAACTCGCGCGTGCGCTGATGTTTGGGGTTGCCGAAGAGCTCGGCCGGCGCGGCATCCTCGAGCACCACGCCCTTGTCCATAAAGACCACGCGGTCGGACACCGTGCGGGCAAAGGCCATCTCGTGCGTGACGACGACCATGGTCATGCCGTCGGCAGCGAGCTTGCGCATGACCTCGAGCACCTCGCCCACGATCTCGGGGTCGAGTGCGGAGGTCGGCTCGTCGAACAGCATGATCTGCGGATTCATGCATAGGGCACGAGCGATGGCCACGCGCTGCTTTTGACCGCCGGACAGGCGACCCACGGCGGCGTGCGCGAACTTCTCGAGCCCCACACTCGTCAAATGCTCCATCGCGACCTTCTCGGCCTCGGCCTTGCTCATTTTTTTGAGCGTGACGGGCGCAAGCGTGCAGTTGTCGAGCACATCCATGTTGTTGAACAGGTTAAAGCCCTGGAACACCATGCCGATGTCCTCACGCAGCTTGTTAATGTTGCAGCGCTCGGCCGTGAGGTCCTGGCCGTGGAACCAGATGTGGCCCGCGTCCGGGGTCTCGAGCAGATTGAGGCAGCGCAGGAAGGTCGACTTGCCCGAGCCCGAGGCGCCGATAATGGTGACGACCTCGCCGGGGTTAACGGACAGGTCGATGCCCTTGAGTACCTCGAGCGAGCCGAAGCTCTTGCGCAGGCCCTCGACGCGGATGAGCGGCTCATTGGTCTGTGCGGCGGCCGCAACGCCGGTAGTGGCGGTATCTGCCATGATGATTCTCCTCGTCTTAAGCCTAGTTAGAGCTGGGCAGCGTGGCCGGAGCCTCGGCACCGAGCTTTTTGCCAAAGGCTTCGAGCAGGCGGCTCGCCACGAGCGTCAGGATCAGGTAGACCACGAGCGCCACGCAGTAGACCTCCATCTGGCGGTAGTACACGCCGGCGACCGTGGTAGTAGCGTACATAAGGTCGAACACGCCGATGACCGAGAGCACCGACGAATCCTTGATGTTGATGATGAGCTCGTTGGTGAGCGCCGGAATCGCATTTTTAATGCCCTGGGGGAACACGACTTTGCGCATGGCCTGCCACTGCGACAGGCCCAGCGATCGCGCCGCCTCGGCTTGGCCGGAATCGATGGACTCGATGCCGCCGCGCAGGACCTCCATCATGTAGGCGGTGGAGTTGAGCGAGATGGTGACGAGGCCGGCGGTGAAGGTGCTCCAGATCTGGTTGGCCTGGGCGGTCTCGAAGCCCATGCCGCGCAAAACGGTGAAGCCCGCGTAATAGATGAGCAGGCCCTGGACCATCATGGGCGTGCCGCGCACGATGGTGGAGTAGACGGTCGCAAAGCCGCGGCCGATACTCTTAACGAAGCGCACCAGGTCGTTATCCACGCGGTCGAACGTCTGAATGCGTAGGAACACGAAGAGCAGCGCCAGGAAGAATGCGATGACGGTGCCGAAGGTGGCAAGCGCGATGGTGATCTCGATACCGCGAATGAAGAAGTCCCCGCTCTTGTAGGTCATGTAGACCAGGCTCGACAAAAAGTCGCTGGGGTTGGAATCCGAGACAATGCTCACCTGCACCAGGTCGATAAACGACATGACGCAGCGGTCGATAAAGAAAACTGCCGCGATGGCGACCACGACGTAGCTGCCCAGGCGTGCGCCACGACGGCAGCGCTCGGATGCGAACGGCGACTTTTCGCGATAGTCGTTCCAGTGCATGAGCTTGGTGACCAGCGCCGCCGCCGACACGACGAGCCAGGCCCAAAGGATTGCCCAGAGGCAGTCTTGGAAGATACCGGTGGGGGCCAAGAAGCTCAGCGGCGTGGGGTTGCGTTGGCTAAACGCCAGGCCGAGCGCCGCGATAACACTCGTGCCCAGGTATACATAACGGTGGTCGGCCTTGATAAAGGAGGCCAGGCGATTAATGGTTTTCATGCTGCCTCCCTATGCCGGCTGACGGTCGAGGCACGCGTCCCACATTTGGTCGCGCTCCTCTTGGCTAATGCCCTTGAGTGTCTTGTCGATGAGCTTAAGCAGCTTGTCCGAGCCCTTGCGGCAACCGACATTTGCCGTGACCTCCTGCTTAAAGCCCTCGCCCTCGGCAAACTGGATGGGGACGATACCGGGATTTTGGGCCATATAGCCCTTCTCATTCTCGGTGTTGTAAGTCACGGCGTCGCAGGTGCCCTGCAGCAGATTCGAAAACACCGTGGGGACCGAGTCGACCGGGTTTTTGTGGACAACGCCCGGGATCTCGTCGATGACGGTATCGAGCATGGTGTCCTTTTGCCCGAGCACCGTAGCGCCGCTAAAGTCGCTGAGCTTGGTCGCGTTTTGGTAGGGGGAACCCTCTTTTACGAACAGGCCAAAGTAGCCAATGAAGTACGGATCGGAAAAGCCGACGGACTCCTCGCGCTCGGGCGTGGCGCTCATGCCGGCAATGATGAGGTCGATCTGGCCGTTGTTGAGCGAATCGATAAGACCCGAGAAGCTCTGTTTGACGGCAACGGGCTCGCCGCCGAGGGCCTTGCAGACGATCTTGGCGATCTGCACGTCGTAACCATCGGCATAGGCGCCCTGCACGTTGTCGATGGGGATGGTGTACTCGCTGGCTTCGGAGACCTGCCAGTTGTACGGGGCGTAGGCCGCCTCCATGCCAATGCGGATCTTGTCCTTGCCGATCACGGAATCGGACAGGTCGTCGCGACCGCCGCCCGTCGTGGGCCGAACCACCTTGAGCGTTGACGGGCGCTGACAGCCGGCAAGCGCGCCGGCGACGACGGAAGCGCTCGCAGCGAGAGCGCTACCCAAAAAGATGCGACGGCTGCATACCGGCTGTGGATGCGCGTCGCGTTGATGGGGAGAATGCATAATCTGCCTTCCCTGTTGAATCGTATGCTGACGACTTAACAGGATATACGCCAGCAACTAGCAGCGCAGCACAAGCTCGAAAAATTAATAGACACGCGGTAGTCATTGGGGACGCCGATGTTTTGGCAATGCCGGCGAGCGACGTCCAGAGCGAACAAGTGGCATGAAAAAGGCAAGGCATGACCAGAAGGTCTATGCCTTGCCTTTTGAA
>USEF01000009.1 GCA_900553475.1 uncultured Collinsella sp.
TTACGCGGTTTGGTAAACCCGCGTAACCTCCTTAGTCGTGGTACTCGCCGCGGTCCCACTTCTCGAGGAACTCGTCAAAGAAGTGCGGGTCAGCCTGAGCCTCGGCGTCGGCCTTATTGCAGGCATCGATCTTGGCGATCAGGGCATCGTGCTCGGGGGTCTTCTCGTAGGGCTCCTCCAGGAAGGCAAGCATGATATCGGCCATCAGGAACTCGCCGGTAATCTTGCCGCCAAAGCCCACGATGTTGGCGTTGAGCTCGCGACGGGCATACAGGGCAGAGGTCATGTCGCGGACCAGGGCGCAGCGGGCGCCGGGAACCTTGTTGACGGCGTTGGTGATGCCGATGCCGGTGCCGCACAGGGCCACGCCAAAGTCGGCCTTGCCGCTGGCAACAGCCTCGCCCACGGCCTTACCGTAGATGGGATAGTGCGTACGGGTGTGGCTGTAGGTGCCGCAGTCGAGCACCTTGTAACCAGCCTGCTCCAGGCGGTCGGCCAGATAGATCTTCTCGTCCGTAACGATATGGTCGCAACCGATTGCGATGGTCTTCTTCATCAGAACGTCCTTTCGTCTGAATTCACAAGTTGAGGTAGAAGTTCGAGTTCTCGGTGGCTCTCGTTAGGCCATCTTGTTGAGCATGTCGACACGGATCTGGTGACGGCCGCCGGCGTACTGTGCACGCAGGAACTCGCGGGCGATCTTCTTGGCGACCTCGGTGCCCACAACGCCCGGGCCCATGGTGACCATGCGCGAGCCGTTGTGCTCGCGGGTCATGTAAGCGGAACGCTCGTCGGAAATGTTGGCGACGACCATGCCCTTGATCTTGACGGCGGCCATATAGGAGCCGACGCCGTACTTATCGAATGCGAAGCCCTGGGAATCCTTGTGCTCCAGCAGGTCCTTGGCAACGGCGGTCGCGGAATCGACAAAGTCCGCGGCAGGGGTCTCGGAATAGTCGACGACCTCGTGACCGTCGGCGATGAGCATCTCCTTGATGGACTCCTTCATCGACATACCGTCGGCATCGGAAGCGATTACAACCCTCATGACATCCTCCTTGAGAGATACGCAGGTGCGTAGTTTCTGTTTGGAAGTGTTGAATCGCGTTCAGGTCCGGGCATCTGAATGTGCGGTTCTTCACTGTTCATGTTTATTTGAACACATTCGAACAGTAACTGCAACAACTATTTGTTTATCTTTGTTCTTTTTTGAACAAATATCGTTCACGGATGATTGCTGACCGTTTGAGCCGGGCGCGGACGTAGCGACCATGTGTTCAACAAACAAAAGGGCGGCCAAGAACGTGTCTCGGCCGCCCTTCGGCGGTATTCCCCGGTATATACAGCTGTTTTAGCTACTCGGACTGCCCACCCTATTTGGCGTGCTTGGACGGAGCACTCAGAAAGCGGCCCGTCAAATAGTTCGCCGGGCCGGAAATATCGATCCCCAGCAGTACGTGTCCCAGCCACAGGAACGCCACGAGCACCAGCAGCGGGATAACGCACGAAGTCACGATCATCACGATGACGCCTTCGATGAGGTCGGTCACCTGCTGCACGATCTCGTCGGTCATCTGCTTGGCACCGCTGGTCACCGACGTAACAAGGCTCGAGGCCCCATCAGTCAACTGCTCGAGCACGTTTTTGGACTCCGTGGCCTCGGTTTTTTTCTTGTTCGATTTTGAGCTGGTCTCGGCTGACTTGTCCGTGGTGTCGGCCGCGTCCGCAGCGTCCGCAGCCTTTTGCTCAGCTTGCTCAATACTTACGCGATACGTTTCATCGACCTTCTGCGACACCCAAACGCTTGCAGGCACCAACGCCATGCCGATCACGGCAACTACCAGCACGCGTGTCGCCACACGGCGCAGGACAGCGCTCGTGCTCCAGCGCCCGTGAATGCCGAGCGACACCGCAAAGAGCACCAACGCAAACGGGATTAAGATGCCCAAGCCAACCGACCACAAAATGGTTAGCAGGTATTTCTCGAGGTAGAGCACGGCAAGCACGATACCAAGGTTGCCTGAAAGCTGCGCGAGCTGCTCGGCAACCGGCGTTCCCGTATCACCCGGCAGCGCGGTAATGCCCGCAGACAGCGCCACGCACGAGGTCGTGAGCGCCAGTACGTTACCCTTCTTTTGGTCGATGACCTCGATGGTGGAGTCCCAAGTTTTGGTATCGGCGAAATGCGGACGAGCTACAAAGCCCGACAGCAGCGCCAGGACCACGAGCGCAACGATAAAGCCAATCTGCAGCTTTTTGTTTGCGCACACGACATCGGACAGACTGGGCTGCAGCTCGGTTACCGCCGTGTGCTCGGTTATCTGGACAGGACGCCCATGAGCCATCTCGTGCGCGTCTCTTTTTTGTATTGACCCGTTATCCGGCATTTGGATACCTCCTCAGTCCGGCGTTTAATGCGAAAGGAAGTATACCCACCGAGCAAAAATCGAACGGGAGGACGAACGGAGCGCAACAAGACTGTCCCCAATGACTATCTCCGGATGAGTTGCGGTGGAATAGGGATTGTTTTGTGCCCGCCGGCCCCTATTCAGTCCCTATTTCACCGCAACTTGGATGAGGACGGAAAAGCCCTGTCGCGGGTAGCGGCAGGGCTTTTGGAAGGGGACTTGATTGTGCGGACTCGTTAGGCGAGCTTGGCCTCGAGCTCGGCGATGCGCTTGTAGGCATCGATGGTAAAGCGGGCCTGCTTCTCCAGGATCATAGTGGTCATGAGAGTGTCCTGAGCGTGAGCCATGATGAAGGTCATCTCCATCTCGCCACCGCCAGCCTCCTGCGAAAGCAGCTTGGTCTGCGTGTCGTGGGCGCCGATGAGTGCATCGCTGGCATCCTTGTGCAGCTGCTCGGCCTTCTCAAAGTCACCCTCGCGAGCAGCATCGAGCGCTGCAAGCAGATCGGTCTGGGCGTCACCCGCGTATGCGACGATCTCGAATCCAACCATCGAGATTTCTTCTTTGGTTGCCATGTTGCGTTCCTTTCACATATGAACCAATGGAGAGCATCGCGTCCGGGCATACGCGCTGCGCTGTGTACGACAGAAACAATAACATTCAAACAAAAAGGAACAATGCAAACCGTTATTTCGCGCCGTGAACGGTCTTTTTTCGTCCGTGAACGGTTTTTAAACCAATCCGAACAATATCAAACACAATTATCGGCAACCCAAACAGGTCCGCACCCTAGCGTACATCACGCACCGTATCGCCCTCGACGAGCACGCCCGGAAACAGCATGTGCTCCACACCGGGTGCAGCGCCCTCGGCGCCGGCAATCTTGTCGACCGCCCACATGCCGACGCGCTTGTTGTCAAAGCGCACCGTGGTCAGGCGACGATCGGGCACGATATCGCCCAAACTATCGTCAACACCCACCACGCTTACGTCCTGGGGCACGCGCTTTCCGCGCGACTCGAGCCCGCGAATGCAGCCGTAGGCCATGGCATCGTTGGAGGCATAAATGGCCGTGCAGGTCGGATCATCCGCAAGCACCTGGCCGGCGGCATATCCACTCTGCGCCGTCCAGTCGCCACGGACGAGCTGCGGTGGCTCAATGCCATGCGCACGCAATGTCTCACGCCAGCCTTCCTCGCGCCGCATGCCCGAAAGCGAGCGCTCGGGGCACGAGATAAAGTGCACGGTCTTGTGCCCCTGTTCCAGCAAGTACTCGACCACCTGGCGCGAGCAATCGAACTGGTCGTTATCGACCGTCGAGCACAGCGGGTGCTCCAACATCGTAACGAGCACCGTCTGCATACCGGGCAGCGGCTCAAAGGTGCCAAAGTCCGCCGGCATGCGGTTCATAATCACGACCATGCCGTCCACCGGCAGTGCGCTCATGCGCGACGATGCGCCCTCGAGGGTATACGGATGCCCGTCTACTTTAGTGAGAGTGATGGCATAGCCGTGCTTATCGGCGGCGGCGGCAAAGCCCTCCATACGGTCGAGGTTGCCGGTGCCGGTAATATTGAACATGGCGACGCCGACGGTCTTAAACTTACCGCGACGCAGCGATCGACCGGCAAAATTGGGGCGATACCCCAGCTCGCGCATGGCGGCACGCACGCGCTCCTTGGTCTCGGGGCGCACGCTGGGCGAATCGTGAACGGTGCGCGAGACCGTCTGTTCCGAGACGCCCGCGAGACGCGCCACATCCTTAACGGATACCGATTTTTTAACAGCGGCCATAGGTCGATCTTTCTATGTCAACGATGCCATTGGTGACACCCTACGCAGTCATTTTTAACGCCTTCAAGTATATCCAACGCCTCCCCCACCATACGCTCACCACCCAAAACCTACCGTTCACCGACATTTTTGCTTCCCCGAACAGCTTTTGTCGACCAAATGTTAACGTTGCCATTGTGCAAACACAGAGCCACCGGGCGGCTCAAACGTTTACGCGCAAGGAATCGACGGTCCACAGGCACAGGGGCCATCGGTTCGCGTCTTATTTTGTGTCGCAAAATGGCAACGTCAACATTTTGGCAACCAAACGTCAAAAGCTACCATCGTTGCCAACCCACCGGCTCTTAGGAGCTTTGCATGGAGCAACTCATCGCCATCATCGAAAAGGGGCAGCCCTTTTTCAACGCGATCGCCCGCAACAAGTACCTCAAGGCGATCCGCGACGGTTTTATCTCCGTCATCCCCATCATCATCTTCTCGTCCATCTTCTGCCTGGTAGCCTCGGTTCCCAATATCTGGGGTTTCTACTGGCCCGATGACATCAACAACGCCCTATGGAAGTGCTACAACTACTCCATGGGCATCCTGGCCATCGCCTGTGCCGCCACCACGGCCAAGCACTTCGCCGACGCTCAGAACCGCGATCTGCCCAAGAACAACCAGATCAACTTCATCTCGTGCATGTGCGCGGCCATCATCGGCTTCTTGCTCCTTTCGAGCGACACGATCGCCACGGACGCTGCCAGCGGCTTCAACACCACCTACCTTGGTTCCAAAGGCCTGCTGACCGCCTTTATCGCTGCGTTTGTGACCGGCATCATCTACAAGTTCTTCATTAAGCGCAACATCACCGTCAAGATGCCCGAGCAGGTTCCGCCCAACATCTCGCAGACCTTTAAGGACATCATCCCCTTCTCCGTCTGCATCACCGTCTTTTGGGTCTTTGACATCGCCTTCCGCGCTGCTTTTGGCTTCTGCTTTGCCCAGGGCGTCATCCAGGTGTTCCAGCCCCTGTTCACCGCTGCCGACGGCTACATCGGCCTCGCTGTGATCTACGGCGCTATGAGCCTCTTCTGGTTCGTGGGCGTCCACGGCCCCTCGATCGTCGAGCCCGCCATCGCCGCCGCCCTCGTTGCCAACATGACCGACAACCTGGCTGCGTTCCAGGCCGGCCAGCACGCTTCCGCTGTCCTGACCCAGGGTGCCCAGTACTTCGTCGTCTGCATGGGCGGCACCGGCGCCACGCTCGTCCTGGTCTTTATGTTCTGCTTCCTGGCCAAGTCTCAGGAGATGCGCGCCGTCGGTAAGGCCGCCATCGTCCCCGTCTGCTTTGCCGTCAACGAGCCGCTGCTGTTCGCCGCGCCCATCGTGCTCAACCCCGTCTTCTTTGTCCCGTTTGTCTTTGCCCCGATCGCCAACATCTGGATCCTCAAGATCTTTATCGACTTCTTGGGCATGAACGGCTTTATGTACACCCTGCCTTGGACCGTCCCCGGCCCCATCGGCACCATCATGGGCCTGGGCTTCCAGCCGCTCGCTTTTGTGATGCTCGCCCTTATCCTGGTCGTCGACTTCGTTCTGTACTACCCGTTCTTCCGTGCCTATGACGCCCAGAAGTGCGCCGAGGAGGCCGAGATCTCCCAGGAGGAGCTCGCCGCCAAGAACGCCGAGAAGGCCGCCAAGCTCAACGATGCCTTCCAGGGCAAGGCTGACGCCAAGAGCGTTGCCGCCGGCGCTGCTGCCGAGGCCGTGAAGGCCGACTCCCCCGCCGCTTCCGCAGCACCCGCTGCCGAGACAACGACCGCCAGCGACCTCAACGGCAAGCGCGTGCTCGTGCTCTGCCAGGGCGGCGGAACCTCGGGCCTGCTCGCCAACGCGCTGGCCAAGGCCGCCAAGGAGCGCGGCATTAACCTCGAGACCGCTGCCGAGGCCTATGGCAACCACGTGGACATGCTCCCCGACTTTGACCTGGTCGTCCTGGCCCCGCAGGCCGCAAGCTACCTGGCCGACCTGCAGAAGGACTGTGAGCGCGTGGGCAACAAGTGCGTCGCCTGCCGTGGCAAGCAGTACATCGAGCTCTCCCAGAACGGCGACAAGTCTCTCGCCTTCGTGAGTGAGCAACTTTCGAAGTAAGTAACGCCCAGGGCCAGCCGACCATCCAAGACCGGCTGGCCCTTCGATTTAGACGATTGGATCATCATGTCCGTTAATCCTGCTAGCGTCACCAACCCGCCCGCGCAGTTTCCCGAGGACTTTGTCTTTGGCGGCGCCACCGCTGCCTACCAGGTAGAGGGCGAGACCCGCACTCACGGTAAGGGCAAGGTTGCCTGGGACGACTTTCTGAAGGCCCAGGGGCGCTTCTCCCCCGATCCCGCTTCGGACTTCTACAACCAGTACCCTGTCGACCTGGAGCTGTGCGAGGAGTTCGGCATCAACGGCATTCGCCTCTCCATCGCCTGGAGCCGCATCTTCCCCAACGGCACCGGCGAAATCAACCCCGAGGGCGTCCAGTTCTACCACGATCTCTTCGCCGAGTGCCACAAGCACCACGTTGAGCCGTTCGTCACGCTGCATCACTTTGACACGCCGCTTCCCCTCTTTGAGAAGGGCGACTTCCTCAACCGCGAGACCATCGACGCCTTTGTGGACTTTGCCACCTTCTGCTTTAAGGAGTACGCCGACCAGGTGACCTACTGGTTCACCTTTAACGAGATCTGGGCCGACGCCTCCAACACCTACATCGAGGGCACCTTCCCCGGTGGCGTCAAGGCGCATCTGGCCGAGGCCTTCCAGTGCGAGCACAACATGATGCTCGCCCACGCCAAGGCAGTACTGGCCTTCCACAACGGCGGTTTTAAGGGCAAGATCGGCGTCATTCAGTCGCTGGAGTTTAAGTATCCGCTCAACGAGAACGACCCCGCCGACATCAAAGCCGCCAACAACGAGCACGTGCTGCAAAACCAGTTTTTGCTCGACGCCACCTTCCGCGGCGACTACGCACCCGACACCCTCGAGTGCGCCAACCGCCTGGCCGCCGTCTCGGGCGGCACCATCGAAATCCTGGACGAGGACCTCAAGATTATGCGCGAAGCCGCGCTTTACAACGACTACCTGGGCGTTAACAACTACCAGTGCCGCTTCTTGAAGGCTTACGATGGCGAGAACGACCTGCACCACAACGGCACGGGCGAAAAGGGCACCGGCCGCTGGCGCGTTAAGGGCATTGGCGAGCACGTGAACAAACCCGGCATCCCTACCACCGACTGGGACTGGATCATCTATCCCGAGGGCCTGTTCGATCTGCTCGTCTACATTAAGCAGCGCTACCCCAACTACAAGCAGATCTTCATCACCGAAAACGGCATGGGCTACAAGGACCCCTACAAGGACGGTTTTGTGGACGACCAGCCGCGCATCGACTACATCGAGCAGCACCTGCGCTGGCTGCTCAAGGCCATGGAGGTGGGTGTCAACGTGGGCGGTTACTTCCTGTGGAGCCTGCAGGATCAGTTCTCCTGGACCAATGGCTACAACAAGCGTTACGGCTTCTTCTACGTTGACTTTGAAACCCAGAAGCGAACGCCCAAGGCAAGCGCATACTGGTACAAGCACGTAGCGCAGACCCGTCGTCTGGACTAGCGGCTTGCGACGAGCGGTTGGCGGAATTGCACCGCCCACATAACCTGTCCCCATTTCTCAGCCGGGGGCGGCACGTCACACGGCGCGCCGCCCCCGGCCTTTTTGGGCGGTTCGGGGTCCGTTTGTCTCAATCTGTAACATCTAGCCGAGTTTTTGGGTCCTAGCTGTTGCAGATTGAGACGAACAGGATTGCTCTTTCCGAAGAATCTAAATCTGTAACACGTAGCCCGCTTTTGACCGTCTACCTGTTACAAATCGAGACAAACGGAGTAGGACCTAACCCCGTATGTCCCTAACAGTCGAGCGTTCGACCAGCGTGCTCGGCACATGAATCGCCTCGATAGACGAGCTCTCTCCAATCGCCGCCTCAAACGCAAGCTTACCGACACCGCGCAAATCAAATCGCAGCGTCGTCAGCCGATTGTGAGGAACAAGTCCCTCGAGTGCGTCGTCGATACCAACCACGCTCACGTCGTCGGGCACGGACAGGCCCGCGTTCTCGAGCGCGGCGATAACGCCCAGCGCCATCTGGTCATTTGCCGCAAGCACGGCAGTCGGCGCCTGCGACCCGCCGGCAAGCACCTCGGCCGCAATCCGCTCGCCCATGGCGTACCCACTGTCCGCACTCCAATCGCCGCGCAGCATCGGAGCGGCATCGACATGAGCACGACCCAGCGTATCGCGCCAACCGGCCTCACGAAAACGCGAGGAAATCGAGTTTTCCGGACCCGCCACAAACCGCATATTCGAGTGACCATGTTCCAGCAGATAATTGGTCAACAGCTCGCACGAACCATACTGGTCGGAGTCGATCGTCGTGCAGCGCGGATGCGCATACATGGACAGGATGACCGTTCGCACTCCCGGCTGGGGAACAAACTCCTCAAAATCGGGAGCCATGCGGTTCATGTTGAGAATCATGCCGTCGACGGGTCGCTCGACCATGCGGCGCGAGGCATCGGCAAGTGCATAGGGCTTGTCGCCGCCCATCTCGATCATAGTGACGGCAAAATCGTGCTCGCGCGCCGCTTGCATGATACCCTCGAGCGTCGCCAGGTTACCGACACGTGTGATGTTGTACATGCACAGGCCAATAGAACGATACGACCCGCCGCGCAACGCCGCTCCAGCAAAATTGGGACGAAAGCCCAGCTCTTCCATGGCGGCCAGCACACGCTTGCGCGTCTTTTCCGTCACGTTGGGCATACCGTTGACCACGCGAGACACAGTCTGGCGGCTCACGCCAGCGAGCGCCGCAACCTCTGCCGCGCTCGCCGAACGACCATTCCTTGTCTGCTGATCCATGCCTTCCACGCTAACCTGCTTCCCAACTATTCCCCGCGCCCATGGCGCATCGTACATACATTGATAACGTGCTCATGATACCCGAGCCATATACCACAACATGAAAACTTCTGTCAATCAAAACCGCTTACCGAACAAATACAACCGTTCGCGGCTGTTTGAAGTTGTTTTGTTTCTATACATCCCAGCCGGATGTTAACGTGCTCATTGTCAAATGTTCACGTGCTCATTTTGGTTCTAATCATTTTAAGATAGTGTTTATCGGGCTTTTTCACCGCTGAACGCTAACCAGGGAGCCTCCTGAGCGCAAACGCACAATATCGAACAGCGAGACGAGAGGGTGTATGCATATGTCTTTGCTAAACCGCGTACAGCAGCTGCCGAAGGGCTTTGTTTGGGGCGCCGCAACCGCCGCGTACCAAACGGAAGGTTCCACGAAGGTGGCAGGCAAGGGTAAGACCATGTGGGACGATTACCTTGTCGCCCAGGGTCGCTTTTTGCCCGACCCGGCCAGTGATTTCTACAACCGCTACGAGGAGGATATCCGCCTTTCTGCCGAGCATGGACTCAACGCCATTCGTGTGTCCATCGCCTGGACCCGCATCTTCCCCAACGGCGACGATGCCGAACCCCTCGCCGAGGGCGTTAAGCACTACCACGAGCTGTTCGCCTGCTGCAAAAAGTATGGCGTCGAGCCCTATGTGTCCCTGCATCACTTTGACTCCCCCGCCGCCCTGTTCAACCAGGGCGACTGGCTCAACCGCAAGACCGTCGACGCCTATGTGCGCTATGCCGAGTTCTGCTTCCGCGAGTTCCGCGAGGTCAAGAATTGGTTCACCATCAACGAGCTCATCAGCCTCTCGCACTCCCAATACATCCAAGGCAACTTCCCGCCCAACCATCACTTTGATGTGACGAGCGGCATCCAGAGCCAGCACAACGAGCTCGTTGCCCACGCCCGCGCCGTCAACCTGTATAAGGATCTTGACGAGACCGAGCACCTGGGCGGACGCATTGGCATGGTCAACGTCCTGACGCCGGCATATCCTGCCACCGACTCGCCCGCCGACCAGCACGCCGCCGACCTGTACAACGCCTTCTACACCGACTTCATCATGGACGGCGCCTTCCTGGGTCACTACTCCGCGCGCACCCTCTCACTCATCAACGAGATTCTGCGTGCCAACAACGCCACACTTACGGTTGAGGACAGCGACATGGAGGAGCTCGCCAAGGCGGCGCCCCGCAACGATATGTTCGGCCTCAACTACTATCAGTCGGCGTTTATCGCCGCCTACGATGGCGAGTCCACCAACAGCTTTAACGGCACCGGAGACAAGGGCACCTCGTGCTTTAAGTTTAAGGGCGTCGGGCAGCAGGTCGATATGCCGGGTATCCCCACCACCGACTGGGATTGGCTCATCTACCCGCAAGGCCTCTACGACACGCTCAAGCACATCAGCGCCACCTATCCCAACCTCCCCGTCATCTATATCACCGAAAACGGCCTGGGCCACAAGGACCCCGAGCCCGACGCAAACGGCATCGTCGCCGATCCCGAGCGCATCGACTTTGTCGACCAGCACATGGAGAAGGTGCTCCAGGCGCGCGCCGAGGGCGTCGACGTCCAGGGCTACTTTATCTGGAGCCTGCAGGACCAGTTCTCGTGGGCCAATGGCTATAACAAGCGCTACGGCCTGTTCTACATCGACTTCGACACGCAAAAACGCTACATCAAGCAGTCGGCACTCTGGTACAAGGAGCTCGCCGACACTATGGCGGACGCGCAGTAGCGCATCGCCTCGCTTTCCCCCGAGAAGGGAGCGGCCCTATGCGATACAAACCCAGCCGCCCCCCTCTCTCCCCCTGGAACCGGCCCCGCCTGCACCCGGGCTTTTAGCAAGCGGGAGACCATATAGGTTTTCAACGTCCATGCCATTAAGATTTCATGCAAAGAGGAGCGTGAACTATGGAATCGATCGTTAAGTTCTTGGAGAAAGGTCAGCCGTACTTCGACAAGGTCTCTAAGAACATCTACCTTCAGGCCATTAAAGACGGCTTTTTGGCAGCAATGCCCATCATCCTGTCTTCTTCTGTCTTCCTGCTTATTTCGACCCTGCCGGGCGTTGTCGCCACGGTCGGCGGCTTTACGCTGCCCGACTGGTGGAACGTCGACGTCGTGAACTTCTGCAACAAGGTTTACAACTTCACGATGGGCGTCGTGGGCATCATGGTCGCCGGCACCACCGCAAGCGCGCTGACCGGCTCCAAGAACCGCCGCATGCCTGCCGGCAAGGCCATCAACGCCACGAGCACCATGGTCGCCGCCATGTGCGCTATGCTCATCTTGGCCGTTACCCAGACGAGTGCCAAGATCGACGGCGCCGATGTCTCGGTGTTCTTTACCGACAACATGGGCACCAAGGGCCTGCTGAGCTCCTTTGTCGCCGCATTTGCCACGGTCAACATCTATGCCTTCTGCATTAAGCGAGACATCACCATCAAGCTGCCCAAAGAAGTCCCCGGCGCCATCGCCCAGAACTTCCGCGACATCTTCGCCTTCAGCTTCTCCATCCTGTTTGTCGCCGTCATCGACGTTATCTGCCGCACCTGCTTGGCCGTCCCGTTTGCCAACGTCATCTCCACGCTGGTGAGCCCGCTGTTCGCCGCTGCCGATTCCTACGCCGGCCTCGCCCTCATCTGGTTCATGATCCCGCTGTTCTGGTTCATGGGCATCCACGGCCCCTCGGTCGTTAAGCCTGCCCTCAACGCCGCGCTGTTTGGCAACATCACCACCAACCTCGCCACGCTGCAGGCCGGCGGTCACCCCGCCCTCGCCCTGACCGAGAACTTCGGTAACTACATCGGCGAACTCGGCGGCACCGGCGCCACGTTCATTGTCCCGATCATCTTCCTGCTCTTTATGCGCTCCAAGCAGCTCAAGGCCGTCGGCAAAGCCTCTGTCGTACCCGTGATGTTCGCCGTCAACGAGCCGCTGCTGTTCGCCGCGCCCATCATCCTCAACCCGTACTTCCTGATCCCGTTCCTGTTTGCCCCCGTGGCCAACGTCCTCATTGGTAAGTTCTTCATCGACTTTTTGGGTATGAACGGCTTTATCTATGCCATGCCGTGGGCACTCCCCGGACCGATCGGCACCTTCATCGACACCAACTTCCAGCCGATCTCTCTGGTCCTGGTTGTCGTCCTGCTGGTCGTTGACTTCTTGATCTACTACCCGTTCTGCAAGGCCTACGACAACGTCCTGTGCAAGCAGGAGGCCGAGACCCTGGCCGAAGAAGAGGCCGAGGAGACCAAGGCCGTCAAGACCGCTGCCGCCCCCGCCGTTGAGGCTCCTGTTGTCGAGACCGCTTCTGCCACCGAGGCCTCCGCAGCTCCGTCCGCCCTTAAGGGCAAGGATCTGAGGGTTCTGGTTCTGTGCGCTGGCGCCGGCACCTCTGCCCAGCTCGCCAACGCGCTTAAGGAAGGCGCCGACGAGCTGGGCATCGACATTACCGCCAACGCCGGTGCCTACGGCAGCCATTACGCCATCATGGACCAGTACAACGTCATCGTCCTGGCTCCGCAGGTTCGCACCTATTACAACGAGATGAAGGCCGACACCGACCGCCTGGGCATCACGCTGCTGTCGCCCAAGGGCAAACAGTACATCGACCTCACTAAGGATCCCAAGGGTGCCGTCGCCTGGATCGAGGAAAACCTCAAGGCATAAGACGCTGACGCCACCTGCCGCTCGCAGACAAAAAATGGCCCGTGCATCGATGCGTGATGCGCGGGCCATTTTGTTTAGACCGCACCCGTCCTCCTGTTCATCTCGATCCGTAACATCTAGCCGAGTTTTTCGGTCCTAGCTGTTACAGATCGAGGTGAACGCACAGGCCAAGCCGAAAATCTCAATCTGTAACATGTAGACCGCTTTTGACCGCTTAGATGTTACAGATCGAGACAAACAGATGGGTCAATCCAATCAATCTAGATCTGTAACATCTGGCTGGTCATTTCACCCCTAACTGTTACAGATCGAGACAAACGGAATAAGCCGAGTCGAAAGATCTCAATCTGTAACATCTAGCAGGGATTTTCGGTCCTAACTGTTACAGATTAAGATGAACGAGCCGAGCACGTCTACGCCCGCAGGTCCTTTACGCTGGAACGCTCGACCAACACGCCCGAGACGAGCGTACGGCTTCTGGAGCTCGGGGCTTCCAGACCTGCGACGACCTCATTAAGCGCACGGACGCCCAGCTCGCGGTGGCGGAACTTCACCGACGTCAGAATCGAGTTGGGAATCGTCTTGTAAAGCTCATCGTCGAAGCCGATCACGGACACATCATCGGGCACACTGAGCCCTTTGTCACGTAGAGCCATCATCACGCCGTTTGCCATGCAGTCGTTAGCCGCGAGGACCGCCGTGCAATCGGGTTTATCGGCAAGCACAAGGCCCGCGGCATAGCCACTATCCGCATTCCAATCGCCTTGCAGAGGCTCGGGCGGCTCAATGCCACGCGCCTCGAGTGCCGCACGCCAACCTTTCATACGGCACTGGCTCGACAACGACTCTTTCTTACCAGAGACGAAGTACACGTTTTTATGCCCGTGGTTCAAGAAGTACTCGCACGCCATGCGCGCGCCGCCCTCTTGGTCGTCACTGACGGTGGAGCAGGTAGGATGTTCCATCGGTGTGATAATCACCGTCTTGAGGTCTTTCGGTGCCTCAAAAGTATCAAAGTCATCGACCATCTGACGCAGGTTGAAGATCATGCCATCAACAGGCAGCTGCGACATCCTACGCGCCGCTTCGGCAAGGGTCATCTTCTCCCCCGCCCGCTTTTTGATCATCGTGAGCGCAAAGCCGCGTTCTTCGGCGGCATCTGCGATACCGTCAATCATGTCCACGGCACCGCCCGACAAGTGGAACAGCACCACGCCGATGCACCCGTAACGGCCCAACTTGAGCGAACGCGCGGCAAAGTTGGTTCGAAACCCGAGCGCCTCCATTGTGGAATGAACCTTATCGCGTGTCGACTCTCGCACGCTATCGGGCTCGTTGATCACACGCGAAACCGTCTTGAGAGAAACACCCGCAGCAATCGCCACATCGTTCATTGAGACATTTTTCTTGTCCGTCGTTGCCACTACTTCTCCAGTCGGTTTTGCATTGCTTGTTTTTTGCGTTCTAGCATACACTACCTGCTCGACTGACAAATCAACCGTTTACCGGACAATATCGACCGCTCACCCGTATATCCTTGTTGCTCTTCCAAAAATGTCTTACGTTGTCATTAACGAAATGACAACGTTGTCATTTCGCAATGCCTTCCTTAAGCAGGAAGGTTTCCGGGCAGTCCTGACCATCCATCGACGACCAGTTCCATCCACATGCATCGCGCATCAAGTAGCAAAGGAGCTCTATGGACGCCATCGTAAAGATGCTCGAAAAGCATCAACCGTTCTTTGAGAAGATCTCGAGGAACATCTACCTCCAGGCCATCAAGGACGGATTCCTTGGGTGCATGCCCATCGTCCTTACCTCTTCGATCTTTCTGCTGATCGCCACCCTTCCCGGCGTAGTTGGCATCACGCTGCCCCAGCCGCTCATCGACTGGTGCAACAAGCTGTACAACTTCACCATGGGCGTCATGGGCATCATGGTTGCCGGCACCACCGCCAAGAACTTCACGGCGTCCATGAACCGTCGCATGCCCGCCGGCAAGGTGCTCAACGACGGCTCCACTATGGTTGCCGCCCAGTGCAGCATGCTGCTGCTCGCTGTTACGCAGTTCACCACCAAGTTCAACGGCTCCGAGCTTTCG
Organism: uncultured Collinsella sp.; assembly: GCA_900553475.1. Taxonomy (GTDB): domain Bacteria; phylum Actinomycetota; class Coriobacteriia; order Coriobacteriales; family Coriobacteriaceae; genus Collinsella. The sequence goes on from USEF01000009.1 coordinate 14,978, forward strand.
GTCTTCGATTGCACCAGCATGGGCACGCGCGGTCTGTTCTCCGCCTATATCGCCGCGTTCATTACCGTGTGGGTCTATAAGTTCTGCGTCTCGCGCGATCTGACCATTAAGCTGCCCAAGGAGGTTCCGGGCGCCATCGCACAGAACTTCCGCGACATCATCCCCTTCGGTGGCGCTGTCATCATTTGCGGCATCATCGATGTGGTTGTGCGCAACCTCATGGGCGTTCCGTTCTCCGAGCTGCTTATCAAACTGCTCTCCCCGTTCTTCACTGCGGCAGAGACCTACCCCGGACTCATCCTTATTCAGGCAGCCACCGCGTTCTTCTGGTTCATCGGTGTCCACGGCCCTTCGATTGTCCAGCCGGGCATCGACCCCATCCGTCTTGCCAACCAGGCCGAGAACCTGCAGGTTCTGCTGGCCGGTGGCCACCCCGCCCACTCCCTCACCTTTAACATGTCGCTCGTGGGTGAGTTCGGCGGCACCGGCGCCACGTTCATCGTTCCGCTTCTGCTGATTCTCTTTATGAAGTCCAAGCAGCTCAAAGCCGTCGGTAAGGCCTCGATTGTTCCTGTTGCCTTCGCCGTCAACGAACCGCTGCTCTTTGGCGCGCCCATGATCCTCAACCCCTACATGCTCATCCCCTTTGTTGCCGCCGGCTGCGTCAACGTAAGTGTTGCCAAGTTCTTTATCGACAACGTGGGCATGAACGGCTTCTCCTTCGTGGTGCCTTGGGCTACCCCTGCCCCCATCGGCATCTTCATCACCACGAACTTCCAGCTTATCGCCCTGGTATTTGTCGCGATTATCATCTTGCTGGACGCCATCATCTACCTGCCGTTCTTGAAGGCATACGATAAGCTGCTCTGCGACCAGGAGGCCGAGCGCGCCGCCGAGCTGGGTCTCGAGTCCAATGGTGCCGCTGCCATCGCCGCCAGCGCCCCTGCGCCCGCTGTCGAGCAGACCACCACTTCCGTCGAGACGACCGTTGCCGCCGCTGACAGCAAGCCTATCGCCGATCAGCCCGAGCCCGCTGCCGATGCATCCGCCAAGAAGGATGTCGATGGCCTGAAGGTCCTCGTCCTGTGCGCCGGCGCCGGCACCTCCGCCATGCTTGCCAACGCCATCAAGGAAGGTGCCGCACAGACCGGAGAGAACATCGCTTCCTCCGCAGGCGCCTATGGCCAGCACACTGCCATCATGGATCAGTACGACGTCATCGTGCTCGCCCCGCAGGTTCGTAGCTACTACAACGACATGAAGGCCGACACCGATCGTCTGGGCATTAAGCTGCTCGCCCCGCGCGGTAAGGAATATATCGACCTTACTCGCGACCCCGCTGGCGCCATCAAGTGGCTCCGCGAGAACCTCGACTAGTTCCTCCCTCTGTTGGTGCCCGGATCCCCAGTTCGGGCACCTCTCCCTATTCGTATCCCACAGAAAGGATGACTCATGACCAATCCCATGCAGTTCCCCGACGGCTTTGTGTTTGGCGGCGCCACCGCCGCTTACCAGGTTGAGGGCGAGACCCGTACGCACGGCAAGGGCAAAGTGCCCTGGGACGATTTCCTGGCAGCCCAAGGTCGCTTCTCCCCCGATCCCGCAAGCGACTTCTACAACAAATATCCGGTCGATATCGACTTGTGCCAGCGTTTTGGCATCAACGGTATTCGCGTCTCCATCGCTTGGAGCCGTATCTTCCCCAGTGGCACTGGCAAGATTAACCCCGAGGGCGTCGCTTTCTATCACGAGCTTTTTGCCACTTGCAACAAAGCTGGCGTTATCCCCTATGTCACGCTCGATCACTTCGATACGCCCGAGGCCTTCTACCAGGACGGCGGCGAGGGCTTCTTGACGCGCACGACCATCGACGCCTTTGTCGAGTACGCCAAGTTCTGCTTTGCCGAGTTCACCGAGGTCAAGCACTGGTTTACCTTTAACGAGATTCCCGCGACCGCCGAGGGCAGCTTTATCGTTGGCAACTGGCCGCGCGGCGAGAAGTATCGCCTGGACAAGGCCTTCCAGCTCATGCACAACATGATGGTGGCCCATGCCAAGGCCGTCGTCGCCTTCCATGAGGGCGGCTTTGAGGGCGAGATCGGCATTGTCCAGAACCTGGAGCCCAAGTATCCCCTCGATCCCAACAGCGCTGCCGACTGCGAGGCGGCTCGTATGGCCGACGTCATCAACAACCGCTGGGTACTCGACGCCACCTTCCGCGGCCACTATGCAGCCGACACCATGGAGGCCGCGACCAAGCTGGCCCATATCGCCGGCGGCGAGCTCGATGTCCGCGACGAGGACATCGCCGCGCTGACCGCCGCGCTCCCCTACAACGATTGCCTGGGCGTCAACACCTACAAGTGCCAGTTCCTGCGTGCCGCCGAGGGCGAAAACGACATCAACCACAATGGCACCGGCGACAAGGGCTCCTCGCGCTGGTTCCTCAAGGGCGTGGGCGAGTCATGCGTGCGCGAAGGCGTACCCACCACCGATTGGGACTGGATCATCTATCCCGAGGGTCTGTACGATCTGCTGCTGCGCATTAAGAATGATTACCCCAACTACAAGAAGATCTACATCACCGAGAACGGCATGGGCTATAAGGACGACTTCGAGGACGGCTTTATCGACGACGCCCCTCGCATCGACTATATGCGTCAGCATCTCGCATGGATCCTCAAGGCGATTGACGGCGGCGTAAACGTCGACGGCTACTTTGTGTGGTCGCTGCAGGATCAGTTCTCCTGGACCAACGGCTACAACAAGCGCTACGGCCTGTTCTACATCGACTTTGAGACCCAGAAGCGCTATCCCAAGGCGAGCGCGTACTGGTACAAGAACGTCGCGGAGACCGGCCTGCTCATGGCCTAACTTTTGCCGCATACCCCCTGTCGGCCGCATACGAATCCCTCCACGGGTTCGTATGCGGCCTTTTTGTTTTGGCTCGGCCCGAGCAGGCCGTCTGTCTCGATCTGTAACATCTGGCAGGGATTTTCGGTCCTACCTGTTACAGATCAAGACAAACGAGCGGTCCGAACTTGAAGATCTCGATCTGTAACACGTAGCCCGGTTTTTCACGTCTACCTGTTACAGATCGAGACAAACGGGTAGCCCGAAGCAGAATATCTCGATCTGTAACATCTAACTCGGTTTTCTACTCCCAACTGTTACAGATTGAGATAATTCGACGACGCCGACGTTTTAATATACCGTGGTACAATTATGTCACGACGCAAAGGAGGTTCCCATGTCCGCTTGTGTGCCCGTCCGAGATATGAAGGATACTGCCACATTCACCGCACTTGTTGAGTCTGAGCGCGACGTTACCGTTACCAAGAACGGCTACGAGGCCATGCACTGCATCAGCAGCGACCAGTATCGCCTCATGCAAGAAGAAATCGCCAAGGCAAAACTGCTGTCTCGTATGATGTTGGCAGAAGACGAAATATCGCAAGGCGACTATAGCGACTACGACTCCTTCGCGACCGCGATACGAGACAAATATGACCTATAACGTCGTCATACTCAAAAGCGCGCGATATGAGTACGAGAGTATCGTCGGATACCTTGCCCAGATTCTCAAGAATCCGCGCGCAGCAGGCAATTTTGTCGCTGAGTTTGAATATCAGCTTGATCTGCTTCGCGAGCAGCCACTCCTACGTCCCCTCTCGCACATGCAAGAGTTGGCGGCACGTAATTACCGATCGTTTCCCGTCAACAACTACGTGTGTCTTTACAAGTTTGAGCACGAAACGATCTATATCGCCCACGTCTTTCATCAGTCACAGGACTACGCCCGCCTGGTCTAACCCACAAGCTGAATACTTGGCCCGAGCACATTTGCGCGTCAACGTGAAGCGGTAATCCCCGAGCCAGCAGGGGCAGAAGTATCGCCTGCAGTGTTAGCTAGCAAATGACCTGCGTGTGCTCCTCGATGGCGGAGCGATCCGCGGCGGCGATGCCCGGTTCGCACACCACGGCGTCCAAGCTGTCCAGGCGGCAGAAGGTGTAGAAGTCGCGCTTGCCAATCTTGCTGGAGTCGGCGATCAGATAGCGCGAGTCGGCCTTGCTAAAGGCGAGCTGCTGGATGCGGCCCTCTTCCATGTTAGACGTAGACACGTCGCCGTCCAAAATGCCGTTTGCGCCGATAAAGGCTGCGTCGATTCCCAGCGCGCGCAAGGTGTCCTCGGCCGTGGGGCCCACAAAGGCGGCAGTGCGGCGACGGTACACGCCGCCCACCAGGCACAGTTCGCAGTCTTCGCGCGCCTCGAGCAGGTTAAACACCGAAAGCGAATTGGTCACAATGCGCAGGCGAAACGCCGGCAGCATCGAGGCCATCTGCTCAACCGTGGTGCCCGTGCCCAAAAAGATGGTCGAGCCTTCCTCGATAAGCTCCACAGAACGGCGCGCAATCTGCAACTTTTCCTCGGCATGTTTCGTGCGCTTCTCGCTGTGCGAATACTCATGGCGCAGCATAGCGTGTGGACGGCTCTGCGCACTGCGGGCTCCGCCGTGCACGCGCTCGATCTCGCCCAGGCTCGCAAGCTCCTCAAGGTCACGGCGGATCGTCATATCCGAGACACCTAACGCATCCGAAATCTCCTTGACCGAGACCGTTCCCTGTTCCTCGAGCAGCTGCCGAACCTTATCCTGTCGCTCCGCTTTAATCACGATGAGTCCTCGCTGTTCCACGCTCACGTCAATTCAAACAATAACGAACAAATTGTATCAGACTCGCGCGCGTCAGAAATGAACGCCCGCACAGCTCCAATCATCACTTTTTTGAGAAAAATACCCCCTGCTTTAGTGGGATGTAGTGATAATCTCGCCTGTTCGCGCTACAGTTTGTCGGAAATACCTCGATGTTAGGAACCAAATGATCACTTCCGAGCTTTTCGGCACCGCGCCGTGCGGTACCCCCGTTCATCGTTACACCCTCAACGGGCCCGAGATCTGCGTTCGCATTATGGACTATGGCGCCACCGTGCTTGGTATCGACGTGCCCGACATTCCCGGCAACGTGCGCGATGTGGTGCTGGGCTTCGATAAGCTCGAGGATTACTTTGACAACCCCGCCTGCTTTGGCGCGACCATCGGCCCCGTGGCAAACCGCACCGCGGGCGCCACGATCACCATCGACGGTACGGACTGGCATATGCCCGCCAACGAGGGCGCCAACAACCTGCACAGCGATCTTGAGCACGGTCTGCATAAACGCGTGTGGGACGTTGAGCTCGACGAGACTCACAACGCCGTGCGCATGACCACCTCGCTTGAGGATGGCGAACTGGGCCTTCCCGGCAAACGCACCTTTACGGCCGTGTTTACCGTTACACGCACCGGCGTCTTTCGCATCGAGTATGGCTGCGAGAGCGACCGCGCCACCTACGTGTCCATGACCAACCACACATACTTTAACCTTGCCGGCCATAACGCCGGCATGGACTGCGAGCACTTCTTTGTTGCCAACGCTGCCCACTACCTGCCCATCAACGAGCAGAATATCCCCACCGGCGAGATCGCTCCGGTCGAGGGAACACCGTTTGACTTTCGCGAGCTGCGCCCCGTCGCTCCCGGCATGGAGGCCGACGACCCGCAGATTAAGCAGGCCCGTGGCTACGATCACTGTCTGTGCATCGATGGCTATCAGTACGGCCGCAATCTCCGCCGCGCGATGCACGTCGAGGAGATGTGGACCGGCCGCGAGCTGGACTACTACACCACTGCCCCGGGCGTGCAGCTCTACACCGGCAATTTCCTGCAGGACTGCCCTGCCCCCGGCAAGGGCGGCGTGCCGATGCAGAAATACGGCGGCTTTGCGCTGGAGACCCAGCACTTC
>USEF01000010.1 GCA_900553475.1 uncultured Collinsella sp.
GGAAAGCAGGTGGGCGGAGAAAGTCATCGAAGCAGCACAGCCGGAGAACCGGTTTAAAATGAAAAAAGCGGCTTTGAAAGAAGCACAAAATTATCGTTCCGACACACTTGCCTTATATGAAGAGATGCTCTACAATCAATGTATCTGCGGAAAAGCAATGGATCGGCAAAAAGACGGAAAAGGAGAATATTCTTATGAAAACGGAGAAGCTCACGGAGAAGGCGCTGCGATGGCTGTTCACAAAATATCTCACATTGCTTGAAAAGACAGTAAAAATAAACTGGCATGAAGAAAATGAATACGGTGAAAGTCAGATATTCGGATTTTGGCATGAGGACAGCTTTTTTATGAATCTCGTGCTTGAGCGTCTGGCGGATAAGACAACACCTGTAGATGTGATTGTTACAGCCGATACACGGGGAAATTATATTGAACATATGATAAAGCGATGCGGCGGAAACGCGCTTCGCGTTCCTGACGGGTATAAGGCGTTCGGGGCGTTGAAAAAAATTCTACAGGATTCTTATGAGCAGACGCGTTCCATTGCGGTGGCGCTGGACGGACCGCTGGGACCAAGGCATGAGCCGAAAAAACTGGCATTTTACTTGTCGGAACATGCAGAAGAAGCATTTGTAGGCATCAGCCTTTCTTATTCTTCATGTATCAGGCTGACTCGCAGATGGGATAAATATGTAATTCCGCTTCCGTTTACAACAGTGGACGTTGCGGTAAAAGATTATGGGTTCAGAAGAAGGCGATTCCGAATCTTCCGGTCAATGCAGATGCAGCGTCGGAAGAAATATATGTTGCGCAGACAATATAAACATTTCTCTTTTGCAAAAAGAAGAGATAGGATAAAAAATACGGGGAATGACGGAAAAGGAGAGGGCATAAGCAATGGAAATCAATCATGTTTTGATCGTAGAGGATGATAAGGAAATCAGGGAAGGCGTACAGATCTATCTGCAAAGTCAGGGGTATGTCGTATTTCAGGCAGCAGATGGAATTGAAGGTTTAGAAATACTTGAAAAAGAGGAGATCCATCTGGCGATCATAGATATTATGATGCCGCGTATGGACGGGATACGCATGACGATGAAACTAAGGGAGAAATACGATTTTCCGGTTATCATGTTATCTGCCAAATCCGAGGAGGTCGATAAGATCACAGGTCTTAATATCGGGGCGGATGATTATGTGACGAAACCGTTTACTCCGATGGAACTGATGGCGCGAGTGAATTCCCAGTTACGAAGATACCGGAAGTTTCTTGAAAAATTAGCACCTCAGGAAAATACGCATGTGATCGGCGGGCTTGAGATCAATGAAGATATGGTAGAAGTGTCTATGGACGGAAATCCTGTGAAGCTGACGCCGATCGAGTACAAGCTCCTGTGCCTGCTGGCGCACAACGCCGACAAGGTGCTGACGCACCAGTTTATCCTGCACGAGATTTGGGGCACGGCAACCAAGAGCGACCTGGCGAGCCTGCGTGTCTTTATGGGCACGCTGCGCAAGAAGATCGAGTCCGACCCCGCGCACCCGCGCTATATCCAGACGCATGTGGGTATCGGTTACCGATTGGTCACCCAAGGGTAGAACGGCGTCCGCCATCCCACTATGAGTTGCGGTGAAATACGGTCTAAATTTGCCTAATTCCAGGCAAAACAGTCCGTATTCCACCGCAACGTTGTCTATTTGCCCTTGGGCTTGCTGGCGTAGAACTTCTTCTTTTTGGACTTGCCGGCAGGGGAGGGTTTGCCGGCAAAGTTGGACTTGCCGTTGCCGCGCGGCCCCTGGTCGCCTGCCTGCGCGTGCGCGGGCGCTGCCGCGCGAGGCTTGCGGGCCTCGGGGTTGCGCAGCTCCTCGACGCGCTCGGCAATTTCCTCGGCGCTAAAGCCGACCTCTGCCATGGCGTCCTCGATGGGCAGGCGGCGCACGATATAGCAATGATGCACCTTCTGGTTGCGTGCGAAATCCTCGGGGATGGTCTGCGCCGTAATGTCCTCCAGCACCACGCCCGCACGCGCGAGCTTGCGCGTTTCGGGGCGGAAGCCGCGCAGGTTGCAGCTAAAGATGGCATGGCCGCCCTGTGCGAGCAGGCGCGATACGCCGGCCAAAAGCTCAACATGGTCGCGCTGGACATCCCAGGTGCGGCGGCCCATCTTGGACGAGTTCGAGAACGTGGGCGGGTCGACAAAAATCAGATCCCAGCGGTTGCGCGTCTGGCGCTGGTCGCGAATCCAGGCGAGTACGTCGTCGCGCACAAAATGATGCTGAGGGCCCATAAAGCCGTTCTGGCGCATATTGCGCTCTGCCCAGTCCAGATAGGTGTTGGAGAGGTCGACCGTCACGGTCTCCTCGACGCCGCCGTCGGCTGCGTAGCAGGTGGCGGTGCCGGTGTAGGCAAATAGGTTGAGGAAGCGGCGCGCCTGCTTGGCGTGCTCGCGCACCAGGTTGCGCGTGACGCGATGATCCAGGAAGATGCCCACATCCAAATAGTCGTCAAAGTTGACGGCAAAGGTAAGGCCGCCCTCTTCGATGAGCGGCAGACGACGGCGCGCGATGTTGGCGCGCTCGCCCGATGCGCCTTTGCCGGCGCCCTGCTTGCCGTACTGCGAGCCGCCGCGCGAGCGCATGCGGGCCTTGGCGTGCACATGCTCGGCGGGAACATCTAGGATGCGCGGCGCGATGGCCAGAATGTCGAGCATGCGGGCCTGGGCTAGCGCGGGATCGATGGTCTTAGGCGCGGCGTACTCGGCGATGACGAGCCAGCGGCCCGGCGTCTGCGGGCAGCCCTCGTACAGGTCAATGGCGGCGGAGTAGTCGGGCAGGTCGGCATCGTAGACGCGGTAGCAGCTCACGCCCTCGCGCTTTGCCCACTTTCGACGCAGACGGGCGTTCTTGCGCAGGCGGTTGGCGAACTGCTCGGACTCCGGGATGAGCACGGGCAGCGGCTTGCCGTCGCCCAAGTCGAGCGTGGCGGTAGGTTCGGACATGGGGGTGTCGGCAGCTTCGTCCACGGCGTCCGCGGACTGTTCCTCGGCATCTACGCTGGTCGAAGCCTCAAACGCCGCGGCGGCCTGCTCGAGCGAAGGCCAGACTTCGACGGTCGCCTCCTCGTTGTTGGGCATGACGGCAATCGAGCGCTCGGGCTCGGCGTGGAGCGCGCGGGCCAGCAATCCGTCGCGGGTGAGCGCGGCGACCGGTGCCGAGGCAAGCTCGGGCGCGCGGCGCAGCTCACCGACCAGCGTCATGGCGTCGTGCATGAGCGAAAGCGGGGTTTCGGTGGTGTCTGCGACCACGGCGGCACCGGCGACGGCGCCCGCGTGGTCCAGCACGGTGGCGGACTTGGCGGCGCAAAAATCGACAAAACGCTTGTAGCCGGCGCACTTGACCATGCGCTCGGCGGTCTTGCGGGCGGCGGGGTCGATGTCTACGGCCACAATGCGTGCTTGGCGCTCGCGTGCCTCGGCAAGCAACTGCTCCCACAGAGCGGCGTCGTGCAGCTGCCAGCCCTCAAAGCCCCAGTGGTCGCGGGCGGCGCCCGGTGCACGGTCAGTCAGGATATTCACGGCCTCCAGCAGCAGGCCGCCGCCGGCGCACGAGGCGTCGATCAGCGTGGGCAGGGCCTCGTTCTCGTAATCGTCGGCCGTCAGCTCGCGCTCGCACAGCGTGGTCCAGCCGACCTGCGAAAGCACCAGGGCGGCGTAGTCGGGGCGCAGCACGTGCGAGCCCTCGCCGGCACGGGTCGCCGCGGGCGGCAGGCGCTTGAACAGCGGGTCGCCCGAAAGATCCAGGCTGATGCTCGCGCGGCGCTGGCGCAGCGAAAGCAACAGGTGAACGTCGGGATCGGCAACGTCGACATCGGCGCGACGGCCCGTGGTCTCGGCCAGACGGTCGCACAGCGCGTCCTTGGCGCGCAGGGACGAGAAGCGCGTGTTGCGCAGCTGCTCGGTCACGCCGCGGGCGGTGATGGCGATGGTGGCGCCGGGGCGGATGATGGTCTCCCAGGTGATGTCGTAAACGCTATCGTACAGCTCGTCGGCATCCTGCGCCTCAAAGCGCCCGAGCACCGCAAACACGCGGCTCGCTAGGCGCGACCACAGACAGGCGCGGTAGCCTTCTTCGAGCTCGCCCTCAAATGTAGCGCGGCCCTTCAGCCGGCGAACATGCGAAAGCCCGAGGCGTTTAAGCTCATCGGCGAGTGCGGACTCAAAGCCCTCGGGGCAGCTTGCGTAAAATTCCATGGGTGACCTCTCTGGTTGCGTCGCTCCATTATATGATGGATACTTCGTTTACTCTCGCCCCCGAAAGGAACCCATATGATTGATGCGTGCCCCGATTCCGCCGTGCTCTTTTTTGACGTGGACGGCACGCTGACGTCGTTCGATCCCGACAACATGACCGACAAGGACTTTTCGGCGGTTCACCCCTCGCAGACGGTCGTCGAGGCGTTTCATCGTCTGCGCGACGCGGGACACCAGGCATTTATCTGCACGGGTCGTCCCCTGTGGCTCATCGCGGACAGCTTGCGTGCGCTCGATCCCGCGGGCATCGTTGCCATGGCAGGCGCCACGCTCGAGGTCGAGGGCCGCGTGGTGCATGAGGACTGCTTTGACGAAGACATTGTTGCGGAGCTCGCTCGCCGTATGGTCGCGGCAGGGATTGAAGCCTTTTTCGAGACCAACGTGGCTACTTTTGCCCTGGAACCCGCGGGCGTTGAGCAGTCGTCTCTGATCGGCACTTCTGTGGTGCACAGCACCGAGGAAATGCGCGTCGACGGCCGTCTGCGCGTGGGCAAGGTAGGCATCGTCGCGAGCGACCTGGCTCGCGTAGCCAACGATGATGGCTTTATCGATCGCGAGTTTGAGCTGTGCAACACCGGTGGTCAGAATCGCGAGTTGAGCCCCAAGGGCATCGACAAGGGCGTGGGCGTGGCGCGAGCGCTGGAATACCTGGGTCGCACCGGCAACGCGCGCACCTTTGGCTTCGGCGATTCGGGTAACGACCTGGGCATGCTCGCTGCGGTCGAGACGGCTGTCGCCATGGGCAACGCCATGCCCGAGGTCAAGGCGGTCGCCGACTACGTGACCGACGATGTCGCACACGACGGCACCGTCACAGCGATGCAGCATTTCGGCCTCATCTAATGAATCCCGCATTCTGACGTTTGCTCAAACTGCGACTCTTTGCTTTTGCATGCTCAATCGATTTATCAATCCAAACACTGAGGTGTTTATACCGTTCGCCGAGAAGATAAAAACCCGCAGCTCACGCCTTGATAAACATAGGTAAAGTGTTTAGCAGTTTATCGGCCGTATGCTAACGAAAGGAATCAGGCAGATGGCAATCAAGGTGTTCGCTGACGGTGCAAACCTCGAGGGCATGCTCGACATGTACGAGAACGGCAACGTTCAGGGTTTCACGACCAACCCGTCCCTTATGAAGAAGGGCGGCGTGACGGATTACCGCGCGTTTGCCAAGGAGGTCCTGACTCACATCACCGATGTGTCCGTCTCGTTTGAGGTCTTTGCCGACGACGTCGAGACCATGGAGGTCGAGGCCCGCGAGATCGCTACCTGGGCCGACAACGTCTATGTCAAGATTCCGTGCGTGACCACCAAGGGCGAGTCCACCGCCGAGCTGGTCCGCAAGCTTTCGGCCGACGGCATCAAGGTCAACGTCACCACCATCTTTACGCCCGAGCAGGTCGACGAGATGGTCGAGGCCGTTGACGCCGAGACGCCGTCCATCATCTCGCTCTTTGCCGGCCGTATCGCCGATACCGGCGTCGATCCCATTCCGTTTATAACGGAGTCGGTCAAGAAGGCTGCCGCCAAGCCCAGCTGCGAGGTCCTGTGGGCGTCCACACGCGAGCTCATCAACATTTACCAGGCCGAGGCCTGCGGTTGCCAAATCATCACGGTGCCCAACAGCATCCTGGCCAAGCGCAAGAACATCGGCCGTGATCCGTACGAGGTCTCGCTCGACACCGTCCGCGGCTTTGCCAAGGATATCGCCTCGCTCGGCTTCCATATCCTGCCGTAACGCGAACACTGGCTGCGCCGAGGGTTGTTCGCCCCGGCCTTTCCTTTCCCTATCGCTCACGCGCTTCGCGAGGGTCGCGTTCGGGAGGAAAGGCCGGGGCTGCCGACACGAACTTGCCAGTAGGTTGGTAATCGGCTTTCATATCCTGCCGTGGACAAAGGTACCCCCGCCTGCGACGTGCAAAATTGAGAGTATTCAGCAAGGTAAAGGTTTTTACCAGCTGGTTGAAGCACGGAACAGCCCCCGTTTTGGCTCTGACGACGCTAAAACGGGGGCTGTTTTTTGCTTTTCGTCTCTGAGAGGCATCCGGAGCGGTGGAATTTGCAGAATACTCGCTATTTTGCACGTCGCTGCAGGGGGTACCCTTGCTTTGGCGGTTTACTTCCCCTGCACCATGGTGAGTGAGATCTTCTTGCGGTCGCGGTCGACTTTCTCTACCCACACCTTGACCGTGTCGCCGACGCGCACCACGTCGCTCGGGTGTTTGACGAAGCGGTTGGCGAGCTTGGAGATGTGCACGAGGCCGTCCTGGTGCACACCCACGTCGACGAAGGCGCCAAAGTCGACGACGTTGCGCACCGTGCCCTTGAGTTCCATGCCGGGCTCCAGGTCGTCGATGGAAAGTGCCGAGCGGCTAAAGACCACCTCGGGCGCGTCGTCGCGCGGGTCGCGACCGGGCTTCTTGAGCTCGTTGACGATGTCGATGAGCGTGAGGGTGCCGCAGTCCAGGTCGCTTGCCAGCGCCGAGATGCTGCCCAGACGGCGCTCAATGTCGGGCACGCCGCCACGGCTGAGCTCGCTGGCTTTAACGCCTGCGCGCTCCAGGACGGACGTGGCCACCTCGTAGCTTTCGGGGTGGACGCTCGTCGCGTCGAGCGGGTTCTTGCCACCGCTGATGCGCAGGAAGCCCGCGGCGTTGAGATATGCCTTGGGCCCCAGTTTGGGGACCTTCTTAAGCTGGCGGCGATCGGTAAAGGCGCCGTTTTCCTCGCGGTAGGCCACGATGTTCTTGGCTACGCTCGGCGTAATGCCCGAAACGTATCCCAGCAGGCTCGCACTCGCGGTGTTCACGTCGACGCCCACGCGGTTGACGACGTCCTCCACCACGTGGCCCAGGGTGTGCGAGAGCTCAGCCTGGTCAAGGTCGTGCTGGTACTGGCCCACGCCGATGGACTGGGGCGGAATCTTGACGAGCTCTGCCAGCGGGTCCTGCAGGCGGCGGCCCAGGCTCATGGCGCCGCGCACGGTGACGTCCAGGTCGGGATACTCCTGGCTCGCGAGCTCGGAAGCGGAGTACACCGACGCGCCGGCCTCGTTGACGATGGTGTAGCGAAGGCTGGGCGCCTGCTCGGCAATGAACTCCGAGACGACTTCCTCGGTCTCGCGGCTGGCGGTGCCGTTGCCGATGACGATGGTGTTGACGCCGTCCTTCTTGACGAGGCGGGCGAGCTCGCGCTTGGTGCCGGCGACGTCGTGGCGCGGCTTGGTGGGGTAGACCACGCCGTGGTCGAGCAGCTTGCCGGTCTCGTCCATGACGGCGACCTTGCAGCCCGTGCGGTAGCCCGGGTCGAGCGCGAGCACGCGGGCGCCGCGCACGGGGCGTGCCGAGAGCAAGCCTTCGAGATTCTTGGCAAAGACGTTGATGGCCTCGGTCTGGGCGCGAACGGTGAGTTTGGCGCGGGCCTCGCGCTCCAGCGAGGGGGCCATGAGGCGCTTGTAGCCGTCGGCGATAGCGGCGTCAAAGACAGGAGCGAAGACGCCCTGGCGTCGGGGCCAACGGCTGCCGAGGCGCGCCGTGGCGGCGGCGCCGTCGACGTTCACGTGCACGCGGAGTTTGCCCTCGCGCTCACCGCGGTCGATAGCCAGCACGCGGTGGTTGGGTATACGGCGCAGCGGCTCGTCAAAGTTGTAGTAGGGCTCGTAGGGGGTCTTCTCGGCGGGGTCGGTGGCCTCGACGACGATGTCGGCGGTGTTTTGCGTAAAGGCACGCAGGTCGGCGACGTTCTCAGGGTCTTCGGCCACCGTCTCGGCCACGATGTCGGCGGCGCCGGCGAGCGCCTTCTCGGGCGTGTCGAAGCCGGCCTCCTCGTTGACGTATGCCGCGGCGGCGTCGAGTGCGCTGCCCTTGGCCGAGGCCTGCATGATGATCATGTTGGCGAGCGGCTCCAGGCCGGCCTCGCGGGCCTTTTGCGCGCGGGTCATGCGCTTTTTGCGGTAGGGCTTGTAGAGGTCCTCGACACGCTGGAGCTGCGTGGCCTCGCGAATTTGCTGTTCGAGTTCGGGCGTGAGCTTGCCCTGGGCGTCGATGAGCAGAATGACGTCCTCTTTGCGCTGCTCAAGATTGCGCAGGTAGGACAGGCGCTCGTCGAGGGCGCGCAGGGCGACGTCGTCCATGCCGCCCGTGGCTTCCTTGCGGTAGCGCGAAATAAAGGGGATGGTGTTGCCCTCGTCGATGAGCTTGACGGCCGCCTCGATGTTGGCGGCCTTAAGGTTGAGCTCGCGGGCGAGCTGGGCGATAAGATCCATGGGACTCCTTGCGTTTAAGGTGCGTTTGCAGCACAGGGCTACCAAGGATACCACCCGTCCCAAAAGACTGTTTTGGGGCCGCGCCATGAAAACGGCCTATCTACTACGTTTGAACCGTATTGGTCGACCATCCCCCGGTTTTCCGAAAATATGCAACCCGTCTACCTGCGGTTTTTATTTCGAGAAATTTGGCATGGTTGAGGGCGATCGGCTAAACGTAGTAGATAGGCGCGTTTCGTGGCGAACGAATCAAGCCGAGGTGCAAAATAGCCCCCCGCTCCAGAAAAATCGTCGGCAAGGTAGCAAAATGCCCCGCGGGCAGGAGGCTGCTCGCGGGGCAAAGAAGAGGGGCTTGTTGGTGACGGACCGAAGGGTTCGGCATGGGGTTTCTGCCGCGGTCGCTCTTAAGGCATTACAGCTCGACGAGCTGGCCGGTCTCGGCGGCCTCCTTGATGGCGTTGAGAAGCGTGAGCGTCTTGACGTTGTCGGCGGGGGTTACGACGGGCTCGACCTCGCGGCGGACAACCTTCACAAAGTGCTTGAGCTGCATCTTGTGTGGCAGTGCCGGGTCGACAGCCGGAATCTCCATCTGCAGCGGCTTGTGCCAGTTGGAGGCGCCGTCGTAGGAGAACTGGTGCAGGCGGGGCAGCGACAGGGCGCCCTTGGTGCCGCCGATAAAGTAGGCGTCGGCGTCGAAGGGGCGGTACTGCGGATCCTCGCGAGCGGTTGCCTCCCAGTTCCAGGGGCTGGCGGTGGCGTCGGAGATGGTCATGCTTGCGAGCGCGCCATCGGCAAAACGGACGTTGACCACGGCGGAGTCCTCGGTCTCAAAACCGCGGGCGGCGCTGGACTGCATACCCTGGACGGCAACAGGCTCGCCCAGCAGATAGCGGAGCAGGTCGACGTCGTGAACCAGGTTGACCAGGATCGGGCCGGCACCCTTCTTGCGGCGCCACTCGACATCGAAATACTCGTCATTCTTATAGATCATGTAGTGGAAGCTCGACACGGTGAGCTTGCCCAGCTCGCCGGACTCGATGATCTCCTTGGCCTTGTTGACGAAGGGGTTGTGGCGACGGTGCTGACCTACGAGCACGGGCACGCCGGCGGTCTCGGCCTCGGCGGCGAAGGCCTGGGCATCCTCGAGATCGTTGGAGATCGGCTTTTCGATCAACGGCACGATATTGCGCTTCACAGCCTCGCGGGCAACGCCCAGGTGCAAGTCGTTGGGGGTGGCGATAATGACGGCCTCGGGTTTGACCTCGTCCATCATCTGGGCGGGATCGGTGTAAAACGGCACGCCGGCGGCCTCGGCCGTGGCGCGAGCGCCCTCAAAGGCGTCGGCGATGGCGACGAGTTCGGCCTCGGGTTCCTCGGTGACAAAGCGGATGTGGTTGCGGCCCATGGCGCCGGCGCCGATAACGGCAATGCGGACGGGGTTGAGCTCAGACATTTCGACTCCTTAATACTGGTGACCGGTGGGATGCGACAAAGGGGCTGTCCCTTTGTCGCATCGGTAAAACTAGGCGGACTTCTTCTTGCTGTCGGAGACCATCATGTAGACGGTGAGCACGACGGCGATGGCGGCGATCACAATGGCGCCGTAGAAGGACTGCTGGTAGGCGGCGCTGCCGGCCTCGGCGTGATACAGCACGGCGGTGATGGGCTGGCTGATCCAGGTGGAAGCGGCATAACCCAAAAACATGATGCCGTAGTTGACGCCGATGTTGCTGGTGCCAAAGGCGCCACCGGTGAGCGGCGGGTAGATGACGAGCAGGGCGCCAAAGCTAAAGCCGAGCAGGGCGAGCGCCACAAAGAACATGCTCTGCGTAAAGCTCATCGACATGATGACGAGTGCGACGATGGTGACGACAAGGCTGATGAGCAGCGACTTATAGGCGCCGAGCTTGTCGATGATCTGGCCAAAGGACAGACGGCCGACCAGGTTGGCGCAGGTGTTGACGGAGACGACCACGCCGCCGAGGGCGACGGCCGCGGCGCTCGTGGGGTCGGCGAAGAGCTGGACGGCGGCGATGGAGGCAACCTTGCCCACGAGCAGGGTGCCCGCGGTGGCGGCAAAGGCGAAGGTGACGATGAGGACCCAGAAGCGCGGGGTCTTGACCATCTCGCCCGGGGTGAGGTCGCCGAAGGTGCCGGCATGTGCGCCACCCTTGGGGGCCTCGAAGCCCTCGGGCAGCCAGCCGGCCTCGGGGGCCTTCAGGAACAGGGCGGAGGCGGCGATTGTCACAAAGAAAATGACGCCGAGCGCCTTAAGGGCGCCAAAGATGCCCAGGCTCGGGATGAGCAGCGAGGCGAGCACCGGGGACAGCACGGCGGGGCCGGCGGTCGAAGCGGCCAGGGTGATGCCGGAGGCGAGACCCTTCTTGTCGATGAACCACTTTTGACCGGTGGTGAGCGCGGGGTTGTAGCCCAGGCCGTTGCCGATGGCGGCGACGAGCGAGAACCACAGGTAGAACTGCCACGGCTCGGTGACGGTGCCGGACATGAACCAGCCCATGCCGTAGCACACGGCGGCGGCGATAACGACGTTGCGCGGGCCGATCTTATCGGAGATGCGGCCGGCGAAGATGCCCGTCACGGCCATGATGGTCTGGAAGACGGGAAAAGCCCAGGTAAGGTCGCTCGACCACTCGGGGTAGACGGCGAGCAGATTCTTGCTCACGACGGAATACAGCGCGATGGAGCTGATAAAGAACATGGTGACGCACGCGGCGGAAAGCACGACGGCGCGACCCTTGTTGGAGTTGCTGGAAGCCATTTGACTCTTTCTAATCGATACGGGGGAGGAGCGGGCGTATCCGCGGGCCCTCCCTGTCAGGTTGGTTTACTGGTCGGTCGGCTTGGCGACGCCGGACTCATCGGACCAGAGCTCGACACCCTTGTTCTTAAGGTAGTTGTCGGCATAGGCGCGACGGCCGCCGGGCTTGGCGGTGAGGTCGCCCATCATATTGGAGAAGCCGCCATCGACCTTGATGGCGTCGCCGGTGGTAAAGTCCGAGCGCTTGGACGCCAGGAACATGACGGCGTTGGCGATATCGCTGACCTCGCCGATGCGACGCGTGGCGATCAGACGGCTGCGGCTCTTTTCGACCTCGGGATCGGCGTAGAAGTTGGCTGACATCGGGGTCTTAACGAAGCAAGGCTCGACGCAGTTGGAGCGCACGCCGTAGGGGCCCCACTCGGCAGCCAGCATCTTGGACATCATGTTGACGCCCGCCTTGGTGGAGCTGTACACGCCCGAGAACGTCTCGGGGGAGTGGCTGGCGACGGTCGAGATGTGCACCAGGCGGCCCTGGCCGGCCTTGATCATCTCGCGACCAAAGCGCTGCGAGGTGATGAAGTAGCCGGTGAGGTTGACGTTGATGACCTCATTCCAGTCGGAGAGCGGCAGGTCCTCCATGGCGGCGAAGCGCAGGATACCGGCGGTGTTGACGAGGACGTCGACGCGACCGAAGTCGGCGATGGTGGCGTCGACGGCGGCCTGAACCTCGGCCTCGTCGGTGGCGTTCATCTTGTAACCCTCGGCGTGGATGCCAAACTCGGCAGCGAGGTCGGCGGCAGCAGCCTTGACCTTCTCCTCGTCCAGGTCGAGCAGGACGACGTTGGCGCCGTTGCGGGCGAACTCGCGGCAAATCTCGACGCCCATACCGCCGAGTGCGCCGGTCACGGCGCAGACATCGCCCTCGAGCTTAAGCCAGTTGCTCATAGGAACTTCCCTTCTTGTGCCTCCCTGTGGGTCGTTCCCATTAATCGACCCACGTGGTTTTCGCAGGTTATCGTATGCTTTGCATTTACGCAGGTGAATTGCATATTTGTTAGAATGGCGTTAACCGTAGGTTTACACTATGCAATGCAGTTTATGCTTAGCCGAGCGCGTGACCTGCGAAAACAACCCCCTGTGGCGCCATGTGGCCACGGGCGCGAAAACGGGAGATTGACGTGTACGATCGACGACTTGAGGCCATATCGGCCGCCGCGGAGCTGGGAAGCTTCTCGCGTGCGGCGGCAAAATTGCGCGTATCGACTCCGGCGCTCGTCAAGCAGGTGTCGGGTTTCGAGGCCGAGTTTGGCATCACGCTGTTCGAACGCTCGCACTCGGGCGTCAAGGTGACACCGGCGGGTGCTCTGCTGGTGGACGACGCGCGCTCGATCATGCGGCAGTCCGAGGACGCGCTGCGCCGTGCCCGACGCGCCGCGGGCGATGGCGGTGCCGTGCGCCTGGGCGTGTCGATGATGTGCCCGGGGCGCCAAACGCTGTCGATGTGGTCGGGCATTCACGATCTGGAACCGTCGCTGCGATTTGAGATCGTGCCGGTAAGCGACCTCTACGACGAGCGCGAGACCGTCATGCGCAGCTTGGGCCGCGAGGTCGATGTGGTGCAGTCGAGTTTTTCTACCCCACGCTGGGGTGATGCCTGCCAAAAGCTCCGCATTGTCAACGTGCCGTTTTATATCGACCTGCCGCGCACGAGCCCGCTGGCGCGCAAGAATCGCATTACGGTCACCGACTTGGAGGGGATGCGTCTGTGCGTACTGCGCCACGGCAACGACGCCATGGACAGCCTGCGCATCGACCTTTTGGCCGACGGCGGCGTGGACGTGATCGATGTGGATAGCTTTGACTTTGCGCTCTTTAACGAGGCAGAGGAAAAGGGCGACGCGGTGCTCACCTGCGGCGCATGGTCGGGGGTGCACCCGGCCTTTGTGGGCGTGCCGTTCCTGTGCGGCCGCGAGGTGCCAGTCTTTCTGCACTACCCGCTCGAGCCCACCCTCCAAGTCCAAAAATTCGTCATCGCCATGGCCCAACTCCTCAAGTAGCTCATTTAGGACGGGGCTTTTTTAGCCACTTTTGGCGTCCTACCTGCGCAATGCGGAAAATGCGAAAAATGACTGCAAATCGGTTACGCATGATTTTGCTTTTGCCCTGGGCTGGTTGTAGAATCAAAAAACTTAAACGAACTACTTGTGCAGCTTGCGCGAAAGCTCGGGCTGCGGCTGGGGGGGGATGCGCCCGTGCGGGGTCCTTTCGGTCATATAGCGTCGATGCGCCGCACCTTTGTGATGTTGGCAGCGGTCTTATGCGCGTTCGTTATGGCCGGGGGGGGTTGCCCTCGCGTGCGTACGGTGACGATGGCAACCTTATAGCGAACCCAACCTTTACCAACCAAGCTTCTGGTTGGTCGACGACCTCTCCGAATAAGAGAATCGGCGAGACGTTGAAGCTCGACCTCTCCACGAAGCTCCTCAACGGTCAAAGAAACCTCAAACAAGCTAACGGTAATCGTTTTGCGCTTGCGTGGAATCTTAGGCCACAGGATCAAAATCTTTATTTTGAACCTGGATCAACCTACACCACCTTTTCCACCCAGAGCGGCTCCACGTACGAGTGGGGCCTCAACCATCGCGCCGCAACCGAACACGACGTGCTGATGCTCACGATGGGTCCTCAACAGGAGAATCTGTCGGTTAACAACGCAGGCCAAGACCAGCTCATGCAGCTGCGGACTTGGCTTAAGGCGCAGGGCAAGATGCCCCAGGGAAATACCGTTGAGCAGTACACCGTTTACAGCGATTCCTTTGCCGCAAATGGCGGCTTTGCTGGTAGCAGCGCTGACGGATCCCACTTTTCGTTTGAACAGAGCGACGGCCGCATTGCGCTTTCGGTGTGGCTCGTAAGCTCTAACGGACAGGGTTGGTTCTCCTTTGGCACCAACAGCACGCATTATTATCGAGATCTTCCCGAGCAAGACGATGAGTTTGCCTATCAGGCAGTCTATACCGCAGCGTCCGAAAAGACGATGCTTGCGCTGACTTGCTACGATTCAAATCTTACGGGTGCGAACGAACAATACCGTGAGTGGTTTGGCAATCTGGTCAACGACGTTCATGTGGAAAAGCAGGGCACACGCGACATCTATAGTGATTTTGCCAAGGTGTATCAAGAAAATTCGTCCGAGACCATGACAACGCTCACGCGCTATGCGTTCTCGACCTCGAATCTTAAGAACGAGAATACGAACATTGCTAACGGCAGCTTTGAAGAGGATATACATCTAGGGAACCAGAGGCCCAGCAAGTTTACGTTGTGCTCGCCCCATTGGCGTACGACCGAGACAGACCATCGTATCGAGATCGTTGCCCAGAACGACTACTATATCGACCCAGCTGGGCATTCTGTTACGTTTACGCCCTCCGATGGTGACTATGCAGCCGAGCTCAACGCACACGAGGCGAGTTCGCTCTACCAATATGTGACGACCGAGCCGGGAAAACAGTACGAGTGGGGGCTCGATCACCGCGGCCGCTCGGGTCGAGACGCCATGGCCCTTATCATCGGTCCGCGACAAGAAAACGAGCCGTACAAGGACAATCAAAAGGCACTCGATCAGTACCAGCAAATTGTTCAATGGATTCAAATGAGCGTCGATAACTATGTCGGCTTGGATGTGGCCAATTTTTCCCAATCGGGCTGCAGCAAAAAGATCATCCTGTATTCAACCAAGTTTGACAAAGTGGGCGGATTTGCCGATGCGTCCAGCGGAAGCGCGTTCTCATGGACGGCCGATGCGGAGCATACCGAAAAATGGTGCGTATGGATTATGGCGTCCGAAAACGACGCGTGGGCTTCCTACGGTTCCAACGCGCTCGAGCAGAACAAAAAGGTTGACTACGACTATACCTACACCATTCCGGATGGCCAAAACCAGAGCGTCTTTGCTTTTGTGGCCTACAACACGGCCAACGGGAGCAATTCGATCGGCAACTTCCTCGACAATATCTCGTTTAGGGAGTTCTATCGCATCGAGACGTACACGACGCCTAACGGAAGCGGAACGTATTTTTATAACTCCGACAACGAGACAGCGGACTTTACGTATGCCAAAAACTACGTAGGGAAACAGGAAAAGAACTCCTACTTTATGGTTGACGCCAAGCGCGATGGCGGGGCAGTCTTTATCGGTGCTTTTGTCAACGGCGAGTTCTATTCCGCGGACGATAAGGCGCACTGGACCGAATTGGACGATGGCACCTATCACTTTAAGGTCGACAAGGTCACAAAGCACTACAAAGTGCACCTTGTGTTTTCTAAGGCGGGTGTTCAATACGATGTGAACGGTGGCAAAGCGTATCACTATGATCCGTCCAATGAGTCCACGGGCGATTTCGTGCAGCTTTCTGGTGCTGGAGCGAGCTATACCTCCCATGCTGCCGAAGGGCAAAACGACGGTTGGAAGTTTATGGGCTGGGAGTACGCGGGCTCGGGAAAAGCCATTCGTTTTAGCGCAGAGCACACGGTGACCCATACGGCTCCCGAGGGCACCACGGATTCCGGCACTCTTACCATTAAGGGCAAGAAGGTCGATTCGGATACCGGTGCTGCAGGCGATGAGGTAACGGTCAAAAACATTCCCGAGAGCCAAGGCGCGACGTTCGTGGCGCAATGGAAGTATCGTCAGGCCTTTGTTGCTCAGCTTAAAAATGCCGATGGCACGTGGAGCAACGTAACGACGGGCGGTACGGTCAGCTCCAAGCTTAAGGGGGCAAAGGGCTCCATTGATGCCGGGGATCGCTCGGGCAAGGACGCCGACGCGTACAAAACTTCGGGTATCGCCTACTTTGTGGATGACGGCACGTTTGTGGAGGCGGTGGCCACTCCCAAGGAGGGCTATCACTTTGAGGGCTGGTACGACCTGTCAAATCAGGACGCCCCGGAGCTGCTGTCGTCTTCACCCACCTATACGTACAACGTAAAAGAGCGCCATACGGGATGCGTATACGCACGGTTCACCCCACGCACCTACACGCTCAAGGTTTCCAAGAGCGTTACGGGCAATATGGGCGACAAGCGTGCCTACCTTAAGATGACGGCGACCTTTACGGGCCTCAAGGCTGGTCAGACCTACGCCATCGAGTATTCGGATGCGTCTGCCCAAGGCAGCCATGCGCTCGTGGCGCGACCGAATGATCGGGCCGAGACCGTGGAAAACAAGACGGCCTTTACGGCCGATGGCCAGGGCAAGGCGACCATGCCGTTTGCCGTTAAGGACGGCCTGACCGTTTCGATTAAGGCGCTGGATTACAACGCGGTCTATACCGTGAGCGAAGACGATTATTCTTCGTTGGGGTATCAGGCTAAGCTTACGGGTGCGAGCGGCACGCTCAACGGTCCGCGTGTGACCGTTGCCGTTGAAGCTAAGGCCACCAATTCCCGACAGGTCGCGGTGCCTACGGGTATTACGCGCAACCCCATCTATGCCCTGGCGATTTTGGCCGCCGGCGTGCTGTTGGCTACGGGCATGGTTGCGCTGCGTTTACACCGCGGCTCCAAGAGGGGTGGGCGCCTATGAGAAGACATGGCGCCAGCAATGCTGGTGATGGGCCAGCCGCACGAGCGGTCCCGCAGGGAAGACCCCGGGGCTCGCGGTATTCGGCCACGTCGAACGTGAGGTTGGGCGCCCATGCGGCACCAGATCTGGGAGAAGCGGACGACCGGCGCGATATCGTGGGCTTTCTGGCGCGCCTGGCATTTTTTGTCGTGACGCTCTGGCTGCTCTTTGGTGTGGTCTTGGGCGTGGGCGCAGTCACGACTGGCGAGATGACCCCCCGCATCTGTTCGGGTGACGTCATGCTCTACTGGAGGCTCAGCCAGAGCTTTAACGAGGGTGACGTGGTGGTATACACCGCGGATGGCGAAGAGCGCCTGGGTCGCGTGGTTGCCCGCCCCGGTGATGAGGTCACAATTACCGAGTCGGGCGAGCTCATGGTTAACGGGGCTGTTGTGGTGGAAAGCGATATCACCACGCCGACGCCGCGCTATGAGTCTGCTGTGGACTATCCCGTGCATCTGGGAACGGATGAGCTCTTTGTGCTGGCAGATTTGCGCGAGGGCGGGCACGACAGTCGCCTGTATGGACCGATTGCCCGTTCGCAGATCAAAGGCAATGTGATCAGCGTGCTGCGCAGGTCGAACCTGTAGACACGAAGCCTGGTTTTATTAAGGGCATATGCCCGAGAGGAAGGATGCAAAATGAAAACTGGAAAGAGGCGACTGGCTGCATTTGCGGTTGTGGCGGCCACGATGGTGCTGGCTTTGGTGGGGGTTGCGCGTGGGCGGAGGGGCAATCCACTAATCCGCAGTTGTCGGTAACTGAAGGGAGGGTCACGATCACCTCGAAGCTCACCATGGATAAGTACGCCGTGGAGCCGAATGCGGACTTTAAATATACGATTGCGCCGGCGGAGGCGAGCGAGCTTACGAACACGGGTATGCCCGCTACTGCTGGAGTGGAAGGGGCCGTTTCGCTTTCGCCGTCTTCCGTAAATTATTCTGCCGAAGGTCTTTCTAGCGAAGATAATGCCGACGGCGTTACTAAGACAATAACCGCCCAAATGAGCGTCAGCCTTGTTACCTCAAGGTTCGCGGCTCCGGGCATCTATCGATACAAAATTACGCAGACGCCGCCAGAGCTGGATGGCCTCAACGTTGTGTACAAGGAACTGTTCCTGGATGTTTACGTAGAAAATGGCAACTCAGGTTTAGTTGCTAAGGGCTGCACTCTTAGCACGGCGGCGGGATCGGGCAGCAAGATCTCAGGCTTTGAGAACAAATATGTCACCCATAAGCTGACCATCACAAAGGTCGTAGCCGGTAACCAGGGCGATAAAAATAAGGACTTTGAGTTTACCGTCACGATTAAAGGCGCTGACGGGGAGACTTATAAGTACGGCACTGTGAAAAACGGTGTTACTACCATGAACCAAACTACAACCAAGTCGGGAGCTACGTTTACCGAGACGCTTAAGCATGGGGAATCCGTCATCGTTTACGGTCTCTCATCGGAGGATAAATTCGCCGTAACTGAGGCGGATTATCATGGCGACGGTTATAAGACGTCGTACAAGATTGGTGATGGCACCAATTCGACAGAAGGTAGCTCTATTGCCGAGAAAGCTATCGGTAATTCCGACACCACGGTGATCTTTACCAACACCAAGGATGTTACCGTTCCGACCGATGTTATTCGGACGGTCGTTCCCTATGCGGCAATCGTCGCGTTTGCTGCCGTGATGGGCGTGGTCTTCTTCCGTCCTCGCCGTAACCGCCGTTAAAACAGCGAGGATTACAGCCGATGGAGCTTAAACGCATAGCTCGGCTGGCGAGAGCCGGCGACCGCGTACTTACGTGGTTTGCCGGCTTTCTCGTGCTGCTCATGCTGCTGTACGGGGGCTATTCGCTGTGGGATACAAACAACGTTATGAACGGCGGGTTCATCAGCGATGAGCTGCTGCACTACAAACCCACCGGGGCCAACGATTGCGCACGCCTGCAGGATCTGATGGCCAAAAATCCCGATGTGGTCGGATGGGTTACCATCGATGGCACCAACATCGACTATCCCTTTGTTCAGGGAAAAGATAACCAGGAATACCTCAACAAAAACGTTTTGGGAGAATCCGCGGTCTCGGGAGCGGTGTTTTTGGATGCGCGCAACAGCCGCACGATGACCGATTCCTACAATCTGCTCTATGCGCACCACATGGATAACGGCGCGATGTTTGGCGATGTCGACCGGTTTTTAGACAGGGGCTTCTTTGACCTGCACCGCACGGGCACGCTCTACACGAAGGATGGGGCGTTCCACCTGCGCATTGTTGCCGTGTGCTCGTTTGCTGCGAGTGATGACATTATCTTTGGGCCGGGAAACCTGGACCAGGCCTCGATGCAGACGCTGCTCACGCATGTCTCGCAGACGGCGGTGCACGAGAACATGGATGACGTTGGCCCCGATGCACGCATCATCGCGCTTTCTACCTGCAGCGATAAAACAAATGGGCGCCGAGCGCTCCTAGCCGAAATCTTGTAGCTCATTTAGGATGGGGCTTTTCTGGCTACCTTTGCCGTCCTACCTGCGCAATGATTTTTCTGGGACGGGGATTTTTAGCTACGGCGTTCCGTTAGCTTGACCAGTCTTTTTGGGACGGGGCTAAATTAGCTGGTTTTGGATTGGGGATCAGTTGCGATTTGTTGATTCATCGATATTGGGATGGAGAATCAGCTAATTT
>USEF01000011.1 GCA_900553475.1 uncultured Collinsella sp.
TAGCCAGCTCACGCTGTCTACGATGTGCTTGCTTACGTCGTGCGCGGCGAGCGTCAGCCTGATCTGGCGCATCTCGCAGCCTCTCACGCCCTTACGTGTGGTGCTCTTTGTGTTTGTAGTCGCCGGCATCTTGGTGGGCGTTATCGGATTCCCGGAGCTGCTGTCTATTGCCAACCTGTCGATGGGCCAGATGGTTATCTTGGCTGTCATCGTGGTCTTTACCTGCTCGGTGTTCTTTAAGCTCGCCACGATGATGGATTCGCTCAAGCCGCGTCGTCGTCATGCCGCAACTGGTTTTGGCCGTGGTGTGCGCGTCCACCTGGGTCGCGGTGGCGGCAAGGTGAGCTCGACGGGTTCGACGGCCGAGCGTTTTGCCAAGCGCGTCGCCGCCGACATGGCGCAGCGCCGCGAAGATCGCACCGCTCGCGAGGCCGAGGCCCGTGCACTCGAGGGCGTGGCCCAGGCCCAGCCCAAGAAAAAGAAGAATACCGGAGCCAGGCGCTCTCGCGTGACCAAGTCCGCCCAAGGCATCAAAGTCTCGATGCCAAGCAAAAAGAAGAAGTAACTACGCGCCCTGGCGATGTTGAATTGGTGCCTTGCTCCTGTGGGGCCGTGGCGATGTTATGCTCTAACCTCGATTGTTTGAATTGCTTCGAAAAGAGGATGCCGTGATCTGCCCGCATTGCCTTAAGACTATCGAGGACGGCGCCTCGTTCTGCCCCTACTGCAACGCCTATGTGGGTCCGGGCGATGGCCCCGAGCACACCGAGTTCGTGTTCTGCGAGGGCTGCGGTGCCCGTCTTTCTCCGCACGATCGTACGTGTCCCAAATGCGGACGCCCCGCTCCGGGTATCCTCTCCGAGGACGCGGCCGCATCCGACCTGGCAGCGGGCCGCACGGCGGGCTTTCCGCGCCTAACGCAAGAGCAGATCGATACCGAGGTGCCTCATGCGCCCGCCTCGGCTGCCGCGGTTCTTTCGGACGCCGCCGATCCTAACGAGACCTGCGTGCTGCCGGCTTTCGATAAGGATTTCGGTATCCCCAAGGTCGATATTCCCACGCCCGTTTCCCTGCACGACGATGCTCAAAAACCCAAGCGCAAAGTGCATCCCGACGAGGACGCCTATCACAAGCACAAGCGTCATATCCCCAAGCCGCTCATCGTCATCGCGGTACTTGCCGTCGTTTGCGGCGGTGCCTATTGGTTCGTGACGACCGATCCCATGGGTGTCATACCTGGCTTCTACGACCAGTTTGGCCAAGCTGCACAAACCACCTTCCCCACGCGCCAAAAGGGCGAGGCGACTGAGGACGATACCAAGCAAGACGATTCTGCCGAGGTGGTCCAGGAAGAAACCGTGCTGACCGATGATCAGCTCTATACCAGGCTCGACGGTCTGTATCAGACCATCGTTTCCTACGGTGACGAGGACCAGATCGGCGAGGTCATCGATTCCTTTAACAACGGCTATCTCCGATCGCCGCTGTCCACCCGTCAGGAGCTGTCGCAGAGTGCCTACGCCCTGCGCGACCAGATCAAAAAGACGCAAGATGAGCTCAACAACCTTAAGTATCAGGACGATACGGTCTATGCGGATGACATCGCCCACTTAAAGCAGCTTGCCGAGTGGATGTTCGAGCGTGTCGACGTGATCTGCCAGAGTTGGGACATCTCGCTGGCCATTCCTGATGGTGAGTCGATGAGTTCTCACCAAAGCGAGATCCTGGCGCCCATCGCTCAGGGTGGCAACAGCGCGCTTAATCAGTACGACGCCAACGTGGGCTCCTGGAAGCCGCAGCAGCGTTCCTAAAATTAGTTCGCCATAGTCGGCATAACCTACGTGCGCAATTGATGTAAGCGCATGCTTATTGCTACAATTCGTACAAATATGCTTTAAACGCACGAGGAAGGAACCACATGTTTGGGTTTAAGAAAGAGCTCTACACGCCCGAGTATCAGCTTGCCGGCGACGAGTGCGCCGTTATCGAGACGTCGAAGGGTACCATCAAGGTCAAGTTTGACGGCGAGGGCGCTCCCATTCATGTCGCGAACTTCTGCGAGCTTTCTACGATGGGCTTCTATGATGGCCTTAAGTTCCATCGCTATGTGCCCGGTTTTGTCATCCAGGGCGGCGACCCCAATACCCGCGATATGTCCGGCGCCGACGTCGCCGCTGGTCTTGAGGGCCCCGACGGCATGCCCGGTACCGGTGGCCCCGGCTACTGCATCAAGGGCGAGTTTGCCACCAATCCGCGCAACAGCCATGTCGATGGTGCCCTTGCCATGGCACGCTCCATGGACCCCGATTCCGCGGGTTCGCAGTTCTACTTCTGCCTGGGCGCCCAGCATAACCTCGATTCCGGTTACACCGTCTTTGGCACCACGGTCGAGGGTCTCGATGTGATTTCGCAGCTGCGTGCCGGCGACGAGATCGTCCATGTCGAGATCGTTCACGAGTAAAGGGGACTTCCTTGAATAGCCAGCTGATCCAACAGGGCCGCGCCGCTTACCGCGCGGGTGATTTTTCCGCTGCAGCCCAGATGCTTGGGGCGGCAAAGACTCCCGATGAGATTATGGGCGAGGCCGATCACCTTCGTGGCAACGCCTTGATGCACCTGGGCATGTATGCCGAGGCCGCCGAGGCCTATGCCGCCGCCCTCAACGACGGCACTTATGGCAAGCGCGGCGCGCTGCTCACCAACCGCGGCAAGGCGCTCGCCGCCGTGGGCGACTACACGACGGCCGCCCAGGCGTTCTCTGCTGCTACGCAGGATGCTTCCTATGCCACGCCGTTCAAGGCTTATCTGGGCCTGGGTAACGCGCTGTTCCAGTCGGGCGACTATGCCAACGCGGGTACTGCCTTCCGTCAGGCTGCCATCGACGGCGCCAATCCGGCTCCTGCCGCCGCACTGGGCGAGCTTGGTCGTTGCTTCATTAAGCTCGGCCGTCCGGCGGATGCCGTGGAGACCTACCGCACGGCTATCGACTTTGCCGGCCCCCGCGACGACACGCGTGCGCTCAACGCCGGCATGGGTCAGGCGCTTTCTGCCGCCGGCCGTCCCTCCGACGCACTCGACGCCTTTAACGCCGCTACTGCCGATGGCATCTACCAGCTCACTTCCGAGCAGGCCGATGAGCTTGCCCGCGTGCATGATTCGCTTGCCGCGCTGTCTGCCCAGACGGCTATGGCCACGGCTCCGGCGCCCGCGATGGACGCTCCTGCCGTCGATCCGCTCGATCCTACGGGCGCGACCGGTCAGTTTATGCCCGATCCCTCGGACACCGGCTTCTTTACGCTGTCCGAGTCCGAGATGGTCCAGCAGGACCGTCAGGATCGTAAGCAGGCCAAGGTCCGTCGTCGCCATCGCCACACGGGTCTCAAAGTCTTCATCGTGCTGCTTCTGCTCATTTTGATTGCTGCGGGCGGTCTGGGCTTTGCCTACACGCGCGGCTTTGGCTTCCCCTCGCAGGAGTCGGTTATCACCGATCTGTTCCAGGCTGCCGGCGACGGTGACACCGCAAAGGCCGAGTCTTGCCTGGCCTCGAGCCTGTCCGAGGACGCCAAGTCGATGATCATCTCCTCGATTCCGCAGGGCGCCACCGTGTCCGTCGAGGGCATGGATCAGTCCATGACCGAGACGACCGCCAAGGTCAAGGCTTCGCTGTCCAAGGGCGGCGAGCAGGAGTACACCGTCAAATTCGTGCGCTCCGACAATCATATCGGCTGGGCCGTTTCCTCGCTCGATATGGATTTCTCGGCTGCTGACAACCAGTAGTGACCTTATGGGATTTAGCTTTGCCCGGCGCTTCACCGCAAGTGAGGTGCCGGGCTTGCGCTAGTATCATGAGCTAGTAGTTTTCCAGCAATCATCCAACACATCAGGAGTTGCGTTGTTTTCTTTGATGGATATGTTCTTCGGTAGCTATGCGGGCGATCTTGCCATCGACCTCGGCACCGCAAATACGCTTGTCTCCGTGCGCGGCAAGGGCATCGTCATTCGCGAGCCCTCTGTCGTCGCCATCGATAAGAACGACGAGCGCATCCTGGCGGTCGGTATCGAGGCAAAGCGCATGCTCGGCCGTACGCCCGGCAACATCGTGGCCGTTCGTCCCCTGAAGGACGGCGTCATCGCCGACTTCGATGTTACCGAGGCTATGCTTCGCTATTTTATCGACAAGGCGTCCGAGAAGCGCTATCCGTGGACCCCGCGTCCGCGCGTTGTCGTCTGCGTTCCCTCCGGCGTCACGTCGGTCGAGAAGCGTGCTGTCTTTGAGGCCACGATCCAGGCTGGCGCTCGCCAGGCCTACCTGATCGAGGAGCCCATGGCTGCCGCTATCGGCGCCGATCTGCCCGTCGAGGAACCCACCGGCTCCATGGTCATCGACATCGGTGGCGGTACCACCGAGGTTGCCGTTATCGCTATGGGTGGCATCGTCGTCTCGCAGTCCATCCGTATTGCCGGCGACGAGTTCGATCAGGCCATCCTCACGCACGTTCGTGATGCCTACAACTTGGCCATCGGCGAGCGTACGGCAGAGGACATCAAGATCAAGGTCGGCTCCGCCGTGCCGCTCAAGGACGAGCTCGACGTCGAGGTCAACGGCCGCGACGTGATCACCGGTCTGCCCAAGACCGTGCGCATCGAGAGCGAGGAGATTCGTCGCGCGCTCAACAAGCCGCTCGACGAGATGGCCAAGGCCGTCAAGGACGCACTCGACGCTACGCCTCCCGATCTTGCCTCGGACCTTATGTACTACGGTATTTTGCTGACTGGTGGCGGCGCGCTGCTGCGCGGTCTCGACGTGCGCCTGCGCGATGAGACCGGTGTTTCGGTCAACGTCAGCCCCACGGCGCTCGATAACGTCGTTAACGGCTGTGCCCGCGTGCTCGAGGCCAATGCGTTTGATGGCGGCTTCGTCCAGACCAATGCTTAATTTCCAAAAGGTGGATTCCATTTGGCACGATCTTCGGGTTTCTCCACAAATCTGAATACCAAGCGACAATCAACGGGTATGCGCCCGTTGATTGTTTTCAGCCTGATTTCGGTGTTGCTGCTCACGTTTTACATCCGCGAGGGCGAGGCAGGACCGATTCATGCCG
Organism: uncultured Collinsella sp.; assembly: GCA_900553475.1. Lineage (GTDB taxonomy): Bacteria > Actinomycetota > Coriobacteriia > Coriobacteriales > Coriobacteriaceae > Collinsella. The sequence goes on from USEF01000011.1 coordinate 5,103, forward strand.
TGCGTTCGGGCGTGACGACGATTACCTCGCCGGTGCGCTTTGTGGGCTCGGCTGTGGCGGCCCCCTTCAATGCGATCGGCAACGTGTTCTCTAACCTTACGGCGTCGCAGGACACGCTTGACGAGCTTAAGAAGCAAAACGAGGAGCTGACCTCTAAGGTTGCTGAGCTCTCCGAGGCTCAAAAGACCGCCGAGCGTCTGGAGGGGCTGGTCGGCCTGCAGTCGACCTACAACCTCAAATCGACCGCTGCTCGTATCGTTGGTGCCTCGGGCGATGCCTGGACCTCGACCGTAACCATCGACAAGGGCTCTGCCGACGGCCTTACCATCAACATGCCCGTGACGAGTTCTGCCGGTGTTATCGGTCAGATTATCGAGGTATCGGCCAAGACCTCTACCGTGCGCCTTATTGGCGACGAGAACTCGGGTGTGTCCGCCATGGTACAGGACACGCGCGCCCAGGGCATGCTGCAGGGTCAGGCTGACGGCACGCTGCGTCTTGAGTACGTGAGCGTCGACTCCGATGTTAAGGTTGGCGACATCATCGTGACCTCGGGCATTGGCGGTGTATTCCCCAAGGGTCTACCGCTCGGCACCGTCTCGTCGGTTGAGAAGTCGGCAAACGACGTGTACTACACCATTGTGGTGCGCGCTCAGACCACGGCCGAGAACAACGAGGAAGTGCTGGTCATCACCTCGCTGACCGACGAACAGTCGGCTTCGGATGAGGACGTGAGCACCGCTAATAGCACGCCGCAGGGAACGTCGCGCGACGCTGCGACCAAGACGAAGGACGAGAGTTCGGATGACAGTTCCGACGCGTCCGAGACGACCGATTCCGGCTCGAGCGAATAGGGGGCATGTCCATGGATCTACACGAGCAGGGGATGAGCTCCCGTACGTTTGTAATCGCCGCCATCGTGTGCGTGCTGCTGCAGGCAGGCCTGGCACCGCAGATCTCCATTGCGGGCGGTCGCGTCAACTTCATGATTATCCTGGTGTGCCTAAGCGTGTTCTCGGGCGACCCGACCCGTGCCGTCGTGTGCGGTTTTTGCAGCGGCTTGTTCTATGACCTGTCCGCTGCCGTGCCGGTGGGCGTTATGTCGCTCCTGCTGACCGTGGGTTCTTTTGCCCTGGTGCACAGCGCCGTCGGTCAGACGGGCGGTACCCCGAGTGCGCGCGGCGTCACTGTGGGCGCCTTCGCGCTCGTCATTAATGTGATCTACAGCATCGTCTTGCTGTTTATGGGTTTGGAGACGAGCTTTGTCGTGGCGATCTTCGGCCATGCGCTGCCGTCCTCGATCCTGACGGGTCTGGTTGCCATTCCGTTTTTGATGTCCGGCGTCGTGCCGCAGTCCGGCTATGGATTCTCCGCACGTGGCGGACGCCAGACGGGTATGCGCTTTAAGCCCAAGACCCGTAAGCTCAAATAGGGGAGGCCCGTAGATGTCTTCCCAGATGACGGTTATTATCGCCGGTATCGTGCTGGTTGTGGCCATCGTGGTCGCGCTGGTCATCATGCGTCGTGGCGATTCCCGTTTTACCTACGATACGCAGCATGGAACGGCCCCGCGCGCCACCGAGGGCGAGGGCAATACCGCGGTGACCGCCTTTAAGGGCCGCTTTTCCATCCTCACCACGGGTGTGGGCGCGATGTTTGCGGCGCTCGCCGTCAAGCTGTGGGGCATGCAGATGGTCTCATCGGACTATTACGAGAAGCAGGCCAATAGTAATCAGACTCGCACCGTTACAACACCCGCTGTGCGCGGTCGCATCCTCGACCGCAATGGCGTGGCGCTTGTCCAGAACCGTCCCTCACTTGCTGTCGTGGCCTACCGCGACCTTGCCGAGGATGAGGTTCTGGTTCGCCATCTTGCCAACGTGCTTGGAATGCCTTACGTGGCGGTCCTTCGCAATATTCAGGACAATACAGAGGGCGCTCAGAGCCTGCATACCATCGCGACGGACGTCCGTCGCTCCACGGTTGCCTATATCAAGGAACACGCCGGCGAGTTCCCGGGCGTCAAGATTGCCGAGCGTACCGAGCGTCAGTATCCATATGGCGAGACGGCATGCCATATCTTGGGCTATACCGGCACCATTACCTCCGAGCAGCTCGAGGCCCAGAATAAGAAAACCTCTGGCGATGATGATGCTTCTGCTGGCAAGATTACGTACCAGTCGGGCGATATCGTGGGCCAGGCGGGCGTTGAGAGCTACTACGAAAACCTGCTGCAGGGCATTCGTGGCGAGCAGACCGTCAAGGTCGATGCCTCGGGCAATGTGACCGGTCAGGCCGGCGCCGTGCCCGCGAAGGCCGGCTCCGACATTAAGCTCACGCTCGACCTTAAGATTCAGCAGGCCTGTGAGACGGCGCTGGCGAGCGCTATCGAGCTTGCCAAGACCACTGGCTACAGCAATGCCGGCAACGGCGCAGTGGTGTGTCTCGATCCCAACAATGGCGAGATCCTGGGCATGGCGAGCGAGCCCAAGTTCGATCCGTCCGTCTTTATCGGCGGTGTCTCAAATGACGTGTGGACCGAGCTCAATGATGACAAGGGTTCGCACCCGCTGCTCAACCGCGCCATTAGCGGACAGTACATGTCGGCCTCGACCATCAAGCCGCTCTCGGCACTGGCCGGTCTTGAGTTTGGAACCTACACGTCGGGGCAGACGACCAACTGCACGGGTTATTGGACGGGTCTGGGCAAGTCGTGGGGCAAGTACTGCTGGCTGCATTCCGGCCACGGCACCATGACGCTGCAGTCGGGTATCGCCAACTCGTGCGACCCCGTCTTCTACGATATGGGCAAGGCGTTCTTTTATGACGAGAAACATTCCGAGGGCCTGCAGGAGGTCTTTCGTCGCTGGGGTCTAGGCAAGACCTGCGGTATCGATCTGCCGAGTGAGGGCGCGGGCCGTATTCCCGATGCCGAGTGGAAAGAGTCGTACTTCACCGACGCATCTGCCGAGGACCGCAAGTGGAATGCCGGCGATATGACCAACATTGCCATCGGTCAGGGCGACATCCTGGTGACGCCCCTGCAGATGGCGTGTGCCTATATGGGTCTTGCCAACGGCGGCAAACAGTACGTGCCTCACGTGTTTTTGTCTGCCGTGTCGCGCGATGGCGACGGCGATGCCTATAAGTACAACGGCAAGGGCAAGAAGAAGCGCCTGGAGGCCAAGATCAACAGCGATTCGGATTTGGCTCTTGTTCGCAACGGCATGCACGACGTGATTTACACGGCATCGACGTCCCTGGCGGCGCACTTTGGTACCCTGACGCCGCAGGTATACGGCAAGTCGGGCACGGGCGAGAAAAGCGGCGAGGACGAATACGCTTGGTTCTGCGCCTATGCACCGGCCGATAATCCCAAGTATGTCATCGCTACTGTCCTGGAGCAGGGCGGCGGCGGCTCAGATACCGCGATGCATGTCGTGCGCGACGTGCTCGGTGTGATTTATGACGAGCCCGATACCTCTTCGGCCTCGGGCGATTCTTCGGTTCGATAGGAGGTTGCGATGGATTTTTCTCCGGCGGATCTGTTCCGTTCAACCAAGACCGGCTCTCGCAGCAGCCTGGACCGCGTCAACAAGCAACTTTCGGCCTCGCGCGGCACGTTTCGCCAAAAGGTCCATATCGGTGTGCTCGTGGCTACAGTGGCGCTCGTCGCCTACGGTGCCATCATTATCTGGTCGGCTTCGCAGTTTAAGGCCGATGCTTCGTTCTCACGCCATCTGCTGGGAATTGGCATCGGCACGGTGCTGGCGGTGCCGGTCTGGCGCTCCGACCTGCGCGGTATTTCCAATTTCTCGACGGCGTTGCTCGTCATCGACCTGATCGTGATCCTCTCGCCCAAGATTCCGGGTCTGTCCTATACGGGCGGTCTGGGCATGACGGGCTGGATCAAGATTCCCGGTATCGGCTTGACATTCCAGCCGGTTGAGCTTGCCAAGCTCATCACCATCTTCTTTATTGCTACGCTTGGCTCGCAGTATAACGGTCGCATCGATACCGTTCGCGACTACGTCAAGCTCTGCGGCATGTTGTCCATTCCGTTTTTGGCCGTCGTCGCCATGGGCGACCTGGGCTCGGGCCTTGTCGTGCTGGTTTCGGGCGCCATCGTCATTTGTATGAGTGGTGCACGCCGCGAATGGGTGCTGTCGACCCTGGCCCTGCTCGTGGGCCTGGTGGCCCTCGTCCTGGCGCTCGATTCGGTCTTTGATTCGTTGCTCGGCCACGATGTGCTTATCAAGCAGTATCAGATGAACCGTCTGACGGTCTTTATCGACCCCGATAATGCCGATTCGGACGATGCCTACAACCTGCAGCAGTCGCTTATCGCCGTTGGCTCGGGTGGCTTCTTTGGTAAGGGTTTGGGCCATGCGACGCAGTCGGCCGGCGGCTTTCTGCCTGAGTTCCACACCGACTTCGTCTTCGCCTTTCTGTCCGAGACCTTTGGCTTTTGCGGCTCCTTTTTGCTGCTGTGCTTGTACGTACTGCTCATCTTCTCGACGATCCGCGTTGCTTTTAAGTGTGAGTCCCTGTTTTTGCGTCTTTCGTGTGTTGGCATCGTTGGCATGTGGGCGTTCCAGACCTTCGAAAACATCGGCATGTGCATCGGCATGATGCCGATTACCGGTATTCCGCTACCGTTTATTAGCTTCGGTTCGTCTTCGATGATGATTCAGCTGCTGACGGTGGGTATCGTACAATCCATATGGCGGCATCGTTCGGGCGCCGCGTAACCGCTGGAGGGGTTTGCTATGAAAATTCCCGTAGATAAGCTGACCCGCGCTTTTAAGATGGGCGCGTCCGTTAAGAAGGATTCCGATACGCCGGTGCGCGTCTCGGTCTATCTGGATTCGTCCGCCTCGCGCTTTCTGGCCGAGACGGTGCGTGACGCCTTTGTGCCGCAGACGACCTCGGGCATTGTGCGCGTCGAGCGTCTGGGGGAGGAGCGAATTGCTCCAAAGACCGATACCGATGTGGTGCTGGTGCTCTCGTGTGGTTCCGACCGCTTGGAGAGTGCCGTGCAGGAGCTCGTGATCGCCGGCGCGCCCGTGTGCGTGCTTGCCGAGTCTGCTGTGGAGGTGCCGTTTATCGAGGAGTCCACGCCCATGCTCGGCGTGGTAGCGGCAACCGATAAGACGTATCTGCTCGAGACGCTTGCCCGCTGGATTCTCGATCGCACCGACAAGGAAACGGCTTTTGCGGCGAACTTTGCCTTCATGCGCATCGCGGCGGCCAACCGTATCATCACCTCGTGCGCGCTCACCAATATGACGACCGGTGCACTGGTGTTTTTGCCGGGCGCCGATTATCCCGTTATGGCGCTGGCGCAGGTGGGCATGCTCTTTGAGCTCGCTGCCGTCTTTGGACGCGGCATTAAGCCTGAGCGCGGCTACGAGGTCGCCGGCGTGCTTGCCGGCGGTCTTGTGATCCGCGCGGTCACCCGCGCGCTCGTCAAGCAGACGCCGCATATTGGGTTTGCCGTCAAGGCGCTCACTGCTGCCGCGGGCACCTATGGCATGGGCCGTGCGCTCGTTTCGCTCTACGAGCGCGATGTCGACTACAGCCGTGCCAACGAGGTGGTCACTGCCACGTTCTCCCGCGTTCGCGATCTGGTGACCACGGTCGCGGGCGCTACTCGTCCCATGGCGTCCTATCAGGACGCATCAGATCTCGCTGCTTAGGGGTTTTCCGTTGCGCGTTGCATACCAAGACTGTTTTCATTTAATTGAGCCGCTGCTCGCCAAGGTCGAGAAGCCGAGCCGCTATATCGATCACGAGTGGGGTACGCTTTCCAAGGCCGATGCCGACTACCGTTGCTGCCTGATCTACCCGGATGTGTACGAGGTTGGTCTGCCCAACCAGGGCATCGCCATCCTCTACAACATCCTTAACCAGGCCGAGGGCATCTCCTGCGAGCGCGGCTATGTGCCGTGGCCAGATATGGGTGACGCCATGCGCGAGGCGGGCATTCCGCTGCTGTCGCTCGAGGGTGCAGCGCCGGTCGCTTCGTTTGATATTGTCGGCTTGCATGTTCCGCACGAGATGGCGGTGACGAACTTCCTCGAGGCACTCGACCTCGCTGGTATTCCGCTGTTAGCGGCCGACCGAGGCGAAGACGACCCCATCATCATCGCCGGCGGTCCCTCGGTGTACAACCCCGAGCCGTACGCGGCCTTCTTCGATGCCGTCCTCATCGGTGAGGGAGAGGAATCGCTGCTCGAGACCTGCCAGCTGCATCGTCGCCTGCGTGACGAAGGAGTCCCGCGCGCGCAGATTGTCGAGCAGCTTGCATCCATTGCCGGCAACTACGTGCCGTCGCTCTATGAGGTGCGTCACGACGTGCCCTGCTCGCCGCACGGCTACACCGTGCCGCGTGAGGGTAAGGATGCGCCGACTGTGGTCTACAAGCGCGTCGTCGAGGATTTCGGCGCCACGAATCCGCTGTCGCAGTCGTGCGTGCCCTATGCGCAGCTGGTTCACGACCGCCTGTCTATCGAGATCCTGCGCGGCTGTGCCCGCGGCTGTCGTTTTTGCCAGGCTGGCATGACGTATCGCCCGGTGCGCGAGCGCTCGGCCGACCAGATCGTCTCGTCGGTGATTCAGGGTCTGGAAAAGACTGGCTATGACGAGGTGTCGCTGACCTCGCTCTCCACGACCGACCACTCCTGCATTCGCGACGTGCTCGGCAGGCTCAACCGTCGCCTGGAGGATACGGGTATTCGCGTGTCTATTCCGTCGCAGCGCCTGGATTCGTTTGGCGTGGATATGGCCGAGTCGGTTGCCGGCGAAAAGAAGGGCGGCCTGACGTTCGCGCCCGAGGCCGGCAGCCAGCGCATGCGCGACATCATTAACAAAAACGTGACCGAGGAGGACCTGGACCGTGCGGCCAAGGCGGCCTTCGAGGCCGGCTGGAACCGCATGAAGCTCTACTTTATGATGGGCCTTCCCGGCGAGCGCGACGAGGACATCGTGGCCATCGCCAATCTGGCCGATCACGTGCTGGAGCTCGGTCGTTCCGTGGTGCCCAAGGCTCGTCGCGGCTCGATCTCGGTGTCCATCTCGGTCTCGGTCTTTATCCCCAAGGCTGCCACGCCGTTCCAGTGGTGCCCGCAGCTCGACTACGACGACGTCAAGCGTCGCCAGAAGCTGCTCATCACGAGCGTTCGCAACCGTGCCGTCCGCGTGCATTACCACGATGCCGAGACCTCGCTCATCGAGGCCGCGCTTTCCCGCGCCGGTCGTGACATGACGCCCGTCATCATCGATGCTTGGCGCTCGGGTTCTCGCTTTGACGCCTGGGTAGAGCATTTCTCGCTCGATAACTGGAAGGAAGCTGCTGCCAAAAACGGCATCGACCTCAATGAACTCGTGCACCTGCCCTACGAGTTGGATTGGCGTTTGCCGTGGGAGCATGTGAGCCCCGGCTGCACGCGCGGTTTCCTCGAGCGCGAGTACCGTCGCTCGCTCGAGGGCGTCACGACTCCCGACTGCACCCGTACGTCGTGCACCGGCTGCGGGATCTGCCCCACGCTCCACGCCAAGAATGTATTGATGGGTGATCGCGCATGAGTGAGCGCCTGACCGACAACCCCACGCTCTTTAGACTTCGTGTTCGCTATGGCAAGCGCGATCGCCTTAAGTACCTGGGCCATCTCGAAGTGATCCATACCATTGAGCGCATCGTGCGCCGTGCGGGACTTCCCTATGCCGTCACGCAGGGCTTCTCCCCGCACATGCGCGTGGGCTTCTCTTCGGCGCTACCGGTGGGTACGTCGTCGACCTGCGAGTGGTATGACCTGTTTATGACCGAGTTCGTGGCGCTCGACGAGGCGTTTGAGCGCCTGGCTGCGGCGTCTCCGGCCGATCTGGCGCCCATCGAGGCGGCGTACATCGACGTGCGCACGCCGGCCTTGACGGCGCAGCTCACGCGCCTGTCGTATCGCATCGATCTGCACTTGGATCCCGAGGCGCCCGTAAGCGCCGACGAGGTGCGTCGTGCGATCGACACGCTGCGCGCGGACCATGGCATCGACTACGCACGCGGCAAAAAGAGCAAGCGCTTGGATTTGGATCACACGCTCGTGGGCTATGAACTCACGGCGGGGGAGCGCCCGGACCATTTAGTGCTCATGCTCGACACCCATGCCGACAACGAGGGCTCCATGCGTCCGGAAATTTTGCTTTCTGCTGCTGATGTTTTGTTGCAGGGCTTGACCCCGGGCGTGGATGCACCTATTGTTTCCACCGGTATGCAAGACCTCGTGACCATCTGCTCCTACGATGTCGAGCGTCAGAATCAAGCATGCGAGGACGACGAGGGCCGACTCGTCAGCCCCATACCTGTGCGAACTTGTGGATTTGCTCCACATACTCGTTGACGGGGGTATTTTCGCCTGCTACTATATTCGGCTGTTGCACTAACTGATGCATGAAGGGCAAGTAAACATGTACGCAATCGTTAACACGGGCGGCAAGCAGTACAAGGTCGCCACCGACGATGTCATCACCGTCGAGAAGATCGAGGGCAATGAGGGCGACAAGGTCACCCTGCCGGTTATCTTCCTCAACGATGGTAAGAAGATCGTCACCGATCCCGACAAGCTGGCCAAGGCCAAGGTTACCGCTCAGATCGTTGAGCAGTTCAAGGGCGAGAAGCAGCTGGTCTTCAAGTTCCACAAGCGTAAGCGCTATCGTCGTCTGAAGGGTCATCGTCAGCAGCTCACCAAGCTGAAGATCGTGAAGGTCCAGGCTACGTCCCGCGCCAAGAAGGCTGTCAAGGCAGAGGCCGAGGCTGTTGCCGAGGCTCCCGTCGCCGAGTAGATTACACTCGTAACGAAAGAGTAGGTATACACAATGGCACACAAAAAAGGACTCGGTTCCTCCCGTAATGGCCGTGACTCCCGCGGTCAGCGCCTTGGCACGAAGCGCTATGCCGGCCAGACGGTAACCACGGGCACGATTCTCGTCCGTCAGCACGGCACGCACATCCACCCGGGTGAGAACGTTGGCCGTGGTAAGGACGACACGCTGTTCGCGCTGGTCGACGGTACCGTTGAGTTCCACAAGGGTATCAAGCACAGGGTCAGCGTACGCCCGCTCGCGAACGCGTAATTCACCCTTCATAGAGCACATATGTGGGAGGCACTTGAGTTTTAGGATTCAAGGGTCTCCCTCTTTTTGTAGGAGGCGATTCTGTTGTCACAGTTCACCGATATCAGCCGCATTAACGTGTGCGGCGGCGACGGCGGAGCCGGATGCATGTCGTTTAGGCGCGAGGCATTTGTCCCCAAGGGCGGCCCCGATGGCGGCGACGGCGGTCGTGGCGGCAACGTCGTCATCCAGGCCGATGCTCAGCTGTCTTCGCTGATCGATTACCGCTTTAAGCATCACTTCCGCGCCGAGCGCGGCACGCACGGGCAGGGCGCCCGTCGTAACGGCAAGAGCGGCGAGGACCTGATTCTCAAGGTCCCTATGGGTACCGTGGTGCGCGAGCTCGACCCCGAGACGCAGACCCCGATGTTCGAGATTGCCGATCTGGTGCACGATGGCGAGCGCGTTGTCGTGGCTCCTGGTGGCGCCGGCGGCCTGGGCAACACGCACTTTGTGACGTCGGTGCGCCGCGCGCCCGCTTTCGCTCAGCTGGGCGAGCCGGCCGAGGAACACTGGATCGAGCTCGAGATGAAGCTTATGGCCGATGCCGCGCTCGTGGGCTTCCCCTCGGTGGGTAAGTCATCGCTCATTGCGCGCATGAGTGCCGCCCGCCCCAAGATTGCCGACTACCCGTTTACCACGCTCGTGCCGAACCTCGGCATGGTGCGTGCCGGCGAATATTCTTACGTCGTTGCTGACGTCCCCGGTCTTATCGAAGGCGCGAGCGAGGGTAAGGGCCTGGGTCACCAGTTCTTGCGCCACATTGAGCGTACGGCCCTGATCATGCACGTCGTCGACATGACGGGTGGTTTTGAGGATCGCGATCCGGTCGAGGATTATCGCATCATCAACCGCGAGCTCGAGCAGTATGGCGCCGAGCTTTCGGAGCGTCCGCAGATCGTTGTTGCCAACAAGTGCGACGCGCCGGGCACGGCCGATAAGATTGCCGACCTCAAGCGCGCAGCGCTCGACGATGGACATATGTTCTTTGCCGTGTCTGCCGTGACGGGCGCCGGCCTCAACACGCTGATGCTTGCCGTGGGCGAGCAGGTGGCTAAGCTGCGCGCCGAGTTGGCTGTCTCCGATGAGCCGGTCGTTCTGCGCGACGATGAATGGGAGCGCCGCCGCCTGCAGCTCGAGAAGCGTTTCCGCATTGTCCAGGAAGAGCCCGGTGCCTTCCGCGTGGTCGGTCGTGCCATTGAGCGCATGGTCATTCAGACCGACTGGGAAAACGAGGAAGCCGTCATTTACCTGCAGCATAAGTTTGCGCGTATGGGTGTTGACGACGCGCTCGAGAAGGCCGGTTGCCGTGCGGGCGACGAGGTCCGCATTTGCCAGCGCGCCTTTGACTTTGAGGGCGCCGAGGACTTCTCGGAGTACGAGGAGCTCGAGGATGCTGGCGAGGACGTTGCCGTTGAGGCCATTGACGTGACCGATGCTGCGAATGAGGGCGTCGAGGTTGTCGATGCGACGGATGCCGCGGACGATTTCGAGACCCCGGAGGGCGAGTAAGCCATGTCGCTGCGCGGTGGAATCGGTTTGCCCGAGCTTCCTCTAGAGGACGGGCAGGAGTTTAGGCTCGGCATTATGGGTGGCACCTTTGATCCCATCCATTACGGGCACCTGGTGACTGCCGAGCAGGCGCGCGAGTCGCTCGACTTGGACGCTGTGCTCTTTATGCCGGCGGGCTCTCCTGCCTTTAAGCTTGACAAGCCGGTGACGCCTGCCGAGGACCGTTATGCCATGACGGTCCTCGCCACCGCCGCGAACCCGGCCTTTTTGGCGAGCCGGTTCGAGATTGACCGTCCGGGTGTAACCTATACGGCCGATACGCTTCATGCCCTTCGCGACTTTTACCCGCCGCAGGTAAAGCTCTACTTTATTACGGGCGCCGACGCGATTATCGATATTGTGACTTGGCATGATGCCGAACGAATCGCTGAGCTTGCTACCTTTATTGCGGCGACACGACCGGGCTTTGATATCGATACGGCGCGTGCCCGAATCAAAGAGTCGGGGCTGCCGTTCGACGTGCGCTATATTCAGATTCCGGCGCTGGCGATCAGCTCGACGAACATTCGTAAGCGAGTTGCCCGCGGTATGAGCGTGCGCTATCTTACGAGCGAGTCCGTGCTCGGCTACATTCGCAAGCGCGGTTTGTATGTCGATCTGGGTCAAGAAGATTTTGAGTGATGGGGGTCTACGTTGTCGGTAGAGGATCAGTTTGAGGGCGATGAGCGCGCGCTGCTCAAGCGCATTCAAGAGCTGCTCGATGTTCGCATGAAGGATAAGCGCAAGCGCTATGTGCATTCGCTGGGTGTTGCCGAGACCGCACTTCATCTGGCCGAGGTCTACGGCGTCGACCGCTTTGATGCCGCTGCCGCCGGCTTGATCCACGACTGGGACAAGGTGCTTTCCGATGACGAGCTGGTCACGCGCGCTCTGCATTACGGCATTAAGATTGCCGGCTCTCCTTCCGCCGCGACGCCGCTTTTGCATGGCCCTGTTGCCGCCTATGAACTTCCGCAGCTTTTTCCCGAGCTGTCGCCGGCGGTCTTTCAGGCTGTCGACCGTCACACCGTGGGCGCTTGCGACATGACGCCGCTCGATATGGTGGTCTTTGTGGCTGATGCCATCGAACCCAACCGCCACGGCGATTATGCCCATGCGCTGCGCAAGATGGTGGGGGAGTCGACGCTCGATGAGTTGTTCTTCTCCTGTTTTGCGCAGGGTCTGGTCTATGTGATCCAGTCCGGGCGCTATCTTTATCCCACGGCTATTACGATTTACAACCATTACGCCCAGCTGCGCTAGCTCGGGCTGTCTAGAAAGAGGTATTCCATGGCCGACGAGACCATGACCGACGAGCAGATTCTTGAACATGTGGAGCACAAGAGCTTCGCCGCCACGTCCGACCGCACTGCCGCCTCGCTGTCCGCGAGCGGTGTCGCCGCCGAGGATGTCGCCCGCGCCGCCGCGCAGGCCGCCTACGACAAGAAGGGCGAGGACGTTCAGGTGCTCGACCTGACCGAGCTTTCCGACGTATGCGACTACTTTGTGCTTGCCACCGGTACCAATAACCGCCAGGTCGATTCTATCGTCGACGAGATCGAGGAGAAGGTCGCCGAGGCTTGCGGCGAGCACCCGTTCTCCATCGAGGGTCGCGAGCAGAAGACCTGGATGCTCATGGACTACGGTTCGGTTGTCGTCCACGTCTTCACTCCCGAAGCCCGCGACTTCTACCGCCTCGAGAAACTCTGGGGAGACGCCCCCCAGCTCCCCCTCAATCTCCTCTAGTAGCTCATTTGAGACGGGGTTTAGCTACCCTCACGCATATCGCCGGGCAGTTGCGGTTTTCCGCAGCTACCCGGCTTTCTTTTTGCCCAAAGTAGCTAATTTGGGACGGGGCTTTTTTAGCTACTACCTACCGTTCGCCGATAGAAGCGAGTTGCGGTTCATTGCGTGATATTTAGCTTTCCGACTCGGGTAACGTATTTGTTATCTGTAGAGGAGGAGATGCGTATGACTCGGACCGCGCGGGAAATCTCTGTTTACGGCTATTACCATGTCGTCCAAAAGGGCTGTGGTGGTCAGCTGATATTTGAGGATGCTGACGATCGACTCTATCTGATTCGACTGATAGCTTCGAAATGCCAGAAGTTCAAAGTGGATGTTATCGCATGGTGCCTTATGGATAATCACATTCACTTGTTGCTAGATGACGGGCATGCTCACCTGAGCGATTGTATGCATTCGATTACGACGGCGTATGCCATGTATTTCAATTCTAAGACAGGCAGGAGAGGTCCTGTTTTCCAGGATCGATTTAAGAGTGTGCCGATTCTCGATGATGATCAGCTGCTCAACTGCGTTCGTTACATTCACGATAACCCTGCGAAAGCCAGAATTGGCACTGCTTCGCTCTATCGCTGGAGCAGCTTTAGCGAGTATATGGGCTATCCGGGAATTTGTAAGACTGATTGCGTGCTCGGGTTGCTCGGGAATTCCCAGAGATTTTTTGCATTTAGCACCTCGGGCGAGCCCAATGGCTATTGCTTCCGTTATGGCGCTCATGTGAGTGATACTGACGCGCTTGAGTTTGCGCAGGCGTTGCTCAAACCATACGAGCCTCACTATCTCAACGCTCTGCCCAAGGGCGTGCGTGATGACTGTATCCGTAAACTCAAAAGCGAGGGCTTTTCGATCAAGCAGATCGTGCGCCTCACGGGTATCGGCCATTGCACGATTCAAAAAGTTAAAGTTGAAAAGTAGCTCATTTTAGGCGGGATAATTTTGCTGCGGCCGCCAAACCGGACATCCGGGGTAGTCAATTTGGGACGGGGCTTTTTTAGCTACCCTTTGGCTGACGGTGAATGAATTAGGCCGAATGAATCTCAACCGATATATAGGGGTAGCTAAAATAGCCCCGTCCCAAATTAACTACCCTTGGGGTGGGTGGACTAAAGCTGTCCGGCGTCTTCTAGGAGGGCGTCCCAGATGGCGAGGGCGGCGGCTGCTTCGGCTACGGGGACGGCTCGGGGGACGATGCAAGGATCGTGACGGCCGTGGACCGAGAGCTTGGCATTTTCCATGGCGTCCATGTCCACCGTCTGCTGTTCGCGGCCAATGGAGGGCGTCGGCTTTACGGCCATGCGCCACATGACGGGCGCGCCGGTGGAGATGCCGCCCAGAATGCCGCCGGCGTTGTTGGACTCGACCTCGATCTTGCCGGTCTCGGCGTCGATGCGATACGGATCGTTGTTCTCGCTGCCGCGCATGGCGGCCACGGCAAAGCCCATGCCAAACTCCACGCCCTTTACGGCGGGAATGCCAAACGCGATTTGCGCGATGCGGTTCTCGATGCCGTCGAACATGGGGTCGCCGATGCCCGCGGGCAGGCCGTAGATGCCGCACTCCACGATGCCGCCGATGCTGTCAAGCTCGTCGCGCGCGGCTAGGATTTCCTCGCGCATGCGGCCGGCTGCGGCGGCATCAATGCACGGCAGGTCGTTCGTAAGAATCGCCTTGCGGTCGGCCTCGCGATAGACCATGTCGTCCATGGGCAGGTCGGAGATGCCGCCGATCTGCGCGACGTGCGCCATGACCTTGATACCGCGGGCCTCGAGTGCCTGCAGGGCGATGCCGCCGGCGATGCATAAGGGGGCCGTTAGGCGGCCAGAGAAATGCCCGCCGCCGGCGACATCGTGCATGTTGTGGTACTTCACACGCGCCGGGTAATCGGCATGTCCGGGGCGGGGCTTGCGGCGCAGCTCGGAGTAATCCTTGGAGCGCGTGTTGGTGTTCTCGATAATCGCGGCGATGGGCGCGC
>USEF01000012.1 GCA_900553475.1 uncultured Collinsella sp.
ACCGGATCGTTACCGGTTGCGGGGCGCTTGCGTTTGCCCAGATAAAACAGACCAAAATAAACCTGTCCCTTTTTGGCAGGTTAGTCCCAGAAGCTGTCTTCCTCATCCTCGGACTTGGGTCCGCGGTCGACGTACATCTTATGGGTACGCTTCTCCATTACAAAGGCAAGAATCGCAAATAACAGGATGCCGCCGGCGAAAAGGATGGCAAAACCGGTGCGGGTGCCAAACAAAAAGGAAAAAACTGCGTCCATTGGGTGCCTTCTTGCGTAGTTGAGTTGGGTCGTAAACGCTCATAAGTATATACTTGCCCATACATGTACAAGGTTGCAACCTAAATGGAATGTATATCGCCGGAGGATCTAATGCTTGATATCAAGTTTGTTCGCGAGAACCCCGATGCCATCGATGTCGCCATGGCTAACCGCCAGACGTCTTGGGATCGCGAGAAGTTCTTTGAGCTCGACGACGAGCGCCGTGCCGTCATCACCGAGGTCGAGGAGCTCCAGGCTACGCGCAACGCCGAGTCCAAGAAGATCGGCGCCCTGATGAAGGAGGGCAAGAAGGACGAGGCCGAGGCCGCCAAGGAGGCCGTGCGCGCCGTCAACGAGAAGATTGACGGTCTGGCCGAGCGCCGTACTGCTCTCGAGCAGGAGCAGTACGACTTCATGGCTCACCTGCCCAACATTCCTTGCGAGGCCACGCCGTACGGCAAGGACGAGGACGAGAATATTGAGCGCCGTCGTTGGGGCACCCCGCGCGAGTTCGACTTCGACTTTAAGCCGCATTGGGATCTGGGCACCGATCTGGACATCCTCGACTTCGAGCGCGGCAACAAGCTCTCCGGCAGCCGTTTTACCGTTCTCGGTGGCGCCGGCGCCCGCCTGGAGCGCGCCCTCATCAACTTCTTCCTCGATACGCACACCAGCCGTGGTTTTAAGGAGTGGTGGCCGCCCATCGTCGTCAAGCGTCAGACCATGTTTGGCACGGGTCAGCTGCCCAAGTTCGAGGACGACGCCTACCACGTCTCGGGCGACAACTTCCTGATCCCCACCGCCGAGGTCGTGCTCACCAACCTGCACGCCGGCGAGGTCCTCGACGCCGACACCCTGCCGCGCCGCTACACCGCCTTCACCCCCTGCTTCCGCGAGGAGGCCGGTTCCGCCGGTCGCGACACCCGCGGCATCATCCGTCAGCACGAGTTCGACAAGGTCGAGATGGTCAAGTTCGCTAAGCCGGAGGAGTCCGACGAGGAGCTCGAGAGCATGACCGCCGAGGCCGAGTACCTGCTGCAGCAGCTGGGCCTTCCGTATCGCGTGATTAGCCTGTGCACCGGCGACTTGGGCTTCTCTGCCCGTCAGACCTACGACGTCGAGGTCTGGCTGCCGAGCTACAACGCCTACAAGGAGATCAGCTCCTGCTCCAACTGCGGCGACTTCCAGGCCCGCCGCGCCAACATCAAGTACCGCGACCCCGAGAACTTCAAGGGTTCGCGCTACCTGCACACGCTCAACGGTTCCGGCCTGCCGGCCGGCCGCACCATGGCCGCCATTCTGGAGAACTACCAGAACGCCGACGGCACCATCACGATTCCCGAGGTCCTGCGTCCTTACATGGGTGGTCTCGAGAAGATCGAGCCGGTCGCGTAAGTTGGCTGCATAGGGGATATGCAAGGGCGCTCCTTCGGGGGCGCCCTATTTCGTGCGCAGGTCCATACCATGCCGTGCGGACAGCTCAATAGAAAACACACGAACAACTGTTCTGTATACAGCCATCTACCTGCTATGCTTTTGCTAAATAAGAGCGAGAGAAAGGGGACGCGATGGAGCTGTTTGATGATCGGGTGGTTTTGTTTGAGAGCGACGAGGGCGGGGAGTACCTGCTTGTAACGTGTGAGCCGTCTGGCATGGGCGGCCTGGTGGTTCGGCAGACGAGTGAGGGTCCGTTGACACAATGGTGCTTTGAGGAGTCGCCGCATGTGGTCGAGACCTTTGTGACGCACGAGGGGCTTGTGGCGCTGGAGCACTTCTATGGAGTTGGGACTTCCAACCAGGTCGCGCGCATGCTGAGCATCTCGTTTGCCGATTATGATTGTGCCCAGCGGGTGAGATCGCTCCTGAGGGAACTTGATGCCAAGTTTGACGTGATCGAAAAGCCAATCGATCGTACGGGGAACGGCGGTATATGCGGAGCAGCATGACAAAACTGCGTTCCACAAAAAAGTTTGAGATTGTGCTTGACTCCAATAAGCTAAAGTGGTTTTATATGTCTTGCGCTGCGGCGTTACCTCAGCTGGATAGAGGGTCTGACTACGAATCAGAACGTCATAGGTTCGAATCCTATACGCCGCACCATTTGAGATTAAAGCTCCCGGCAACGGGGGCTTTTCTTTTATGTCGCCGCTGCATGGATTCGAACCTCGGTCGAGGCGCGAGCGTGAAGCGGACGATTTCCTGTCGACTCGTGTAAGATTCCGAGTAGATGTCGCGACTTATTCGCGACCACTCCTTCTTCAAGCGACCGATCAGGGTGATACTTCGTGGCAGAGCGTCCGACATACAAGCTCAGGTTTCTCGATCCCAAGAAGCGCTTTCCGGCGATGCCCGAGCAGCCTGCGGGACGCTCATATGGCGTGGTCTGGAAACTCTTTGGCGAGGATCAGCTTGAATCTTGTTATGTCGTCGAATTCGTTGGCAAAAGTCATGTGTCGCTTTTGGGCTACGTAAGCGTTTCGGGTGAGGTGTACAAGGTGGACCGCCCCGTCAGCGAGGCTCCGCTGCCCAACGATCCCGACATGGAACTGGTCCTTGACGAGTCGGATTCCAGTATTGGTGAGATTATGGTAAGGGAAGCCAACGGTGCAATGCGCGCGTGTGCGCAAACTGCCGGCTCTCCCGAAGGCCCCATGCGCGAGCAGTCCGACCACGAGACATGGAATTCGACCCGCGCCCTTCCTTACGGCGAGTTCATGGCCTCGATGTTCTTGCGCTACGTGATATTTGCCAACTCCGAAAGCGCTATTGTGAACACGGCGGACGCCGGCGGACTCGACGAGGGTATGCAAAACGTTGTCGACAAGATCAAGCTCGTAAAGTTGCCCGAGCCGGTCGAGGTGTTTTTGGGCTTTAACACGGCACCGCTCCCCGATGCTATCGAGACGCTGCTCTACCGCGTTGACCATGCCGAGAATCCGAGCGGTATCGAGCGCTATGCCGCCGCCCTTATGAGCGAAATTGACTTGCCCCGCCTGCGCACCATCGCTGCCAAGTCCGAGATGAGCCTGGCTCGCATTGATCGCTCAAAGATTTTCTATCTCAATTTTGATCGTAGCCTGTTGGACCAGGACGAGATTGACATGCTGCTTGCCATCGAGTGCCGTCTCAACCGCCTCTCCGGCATCCTTGAGCGCATCGGGGCCGGATTGGTCCCTGCGGCATCCTCGCCGAGCCTTGAGGGCTGCGCGCTCTTTGATGCGTGGCATATCGCCAAGACGACCAACGATGTTCCCCGACTGCTCGATACGGCTTCGAGCGATAACCCGTGGGGCAAGCCGGGTACGGTGGCTTGCCAGCCGGGCGGCGAGTGGGACGTGCGCACCCGTTTTGCGCGAATCGTTGAGGCGCTCAACGTGGTCACGCGGCTCGACTATACCTATCGGGCAAACGTTGCCGAGGGGATTATGCTCGTTCGGTTTGGGCAGTCTGTCGTTGATGCCATGCCGCAACGTGAATACGACGCTCAGGATGACGCCTGGCGCGAGCTGGACGAGGACACGCGCGCGATCTGGGCCGCGGAGCACGATGCGCGCGTGGCACTCACGCTTGCGGCAGCGTGTTTTGCCGCGGGCACCTGCATCACGCGCTGCTATGTGCAGATTGCTGCTCCCGACAGTGAGCAGGGCGAGCGCGTTGTCGCAACGTATTTCTTTGGGCGCGCGGCCTATCTGGCCGATTGCGTGCCTGTTGCCAAGAATCTTGAGAGCATGGACATGGACGATATGCCGTGCAAGCGTGTGCTTGAGGCGTATGAGTCAACCGCTCCGGAGACGATTGAGCCTGCGGAGGTTCATGCTCGTCCGCGTGATGACCATCGCACGCTTCCGCCGGCGCTGCGCGATTTGCTGCTTGCCGATACGGCTGACGAGTTGGAGGTCATGGAAGAGGACGACGACCCATACGTGGCCCGTGTTGTTGAATTGCGCGAGCAGGCAAAAGTCGACCGTACAGGTGCTTTTGAAGGCTTTTCCCGTCTTGTTGAGGAGTTGGAGGCTAAGTGCGCCGTTGCCGAGCTTTTGGCGACAGGTCCGGTTCAAACGCAGTTTTGCGATAACCAGCTGGTGCGCATGGTGCTACCGGTGTTGGAAGAAGATCGCTCTGTGCGAATCCTCCGTGCGCCCGATGCGCTGTACTTTGCCCAGCACGAGATCTGTAGCTTTTACGCCGAGCAAGAGGACTTTGAACGAGCGCTGCCCGAGGTGCGCCATCTTTACGATCTGGCGCGCTCGTCCATGCAATCGCACTTTGCGCTCATCAACGTGCTTGCGCGTCTGGAGCGCTTTGACGAGATTATCGAGGTGGCACGCCACGGCCTACGTATTGCCAGCGATCGTTCTGCAATCGGCTATCTGTTCTATCGCTTGGCGTTTGCCTATTGGAACTGCGATCAGCTCGACCTGGCGCTGGCTTGTTACCGTCTGGTGCCGCGCGGTGAGGAATCGGGCAGCAGCGCGCTGGAAGAAATGCAGGGCCTTATGAACGAGATGGGCGTCAGCGAGCCTCCGACGTTCGAGGAAGCGGTCGAGACCATCCGCAAGGCTGGACTCGAGCTGCCGCCAGTGTCCGCCGTGACGAATCAGCTTGCAGATGCCGCTGTTCAACTGGTCGACAACGGCTTCTTTTTCCTGGCACGCGGTTGCATCTTCCAAATGTGGCGCACCATGGGCAACGACGAGCTCGGCTCCCTCAACCGCTCGCTGGGGTAGGCGAAGCCTCCAAGGAGGAAAGGATGCTAGGCAATTAGAAAATTTCCTCTTGCCCATCTTAGGCTGTTTGGTTACTATAGAACGGCTGTTACGGAGAGCTGACCGAGAGGCCGAAGGTGCTCGCCTGCTAAGCGAGTATGCCCCAAAAGGGCATCTGGGGTTCGAATCCCCAGCTCTCCGCCAGTTTAACTTTAAAGAAGGGTCCCATCGGGGGCCCTTTTTTATTATCGAGAAAGGGCGCTGGGGATTCGAACCCTCAAAAAAAGGAGGCATCCTTTCGGACACCTCCTTTCAGCGAGTGTATTGTTCTTCGATCTTACATCTCGGGCGCCTTGGCTACGGTCTCGCTCTCGGCTGTGAGCGGGCGGTTGTCGATACGACGGCCCAAGCGATCGAGCTTCACGAGTAGCCATTCAATGGGATTCGGCCCTGCGCCTTCCTCGTCGGCGACCAGGTCCATAACGGCGATCTTGGTGCCGTCCTGCTTGAGTGTAACGCTGCCCACCTTGTCACCCACATGCACCGTGCCCGAAAGATCGTCGTAGCTAACCTTTTCGGTCACCTCGCCGGCAAGGGAAAATACGGTCGCTTGCGCCGTGGGATCGGCGAGCGTGGCGTCGATCGTCTTATCCGTCCAGTCGGTTTGACTAATGCGCGCCATAAGCGGGTTGCCGTTGGCAGTCTTTTCCTGCGTGTTGGCGATCGCGACCGTCGCCTTGTGGCCGTAGTACCAATTGGCAAGGGTTGCGGTATCGGTAAAGCGCTGGTCGGTGGTGGTGGAGTTCAAAACGACGGTGTAGATCTCGTCGCCATCGCGGTTGTAGGCACCCGTAAAGCAATAGCCTGCATCGTCGGTGGTGCCAGTCTTGCCACCGATGTTGCCATCTTGGCCCAGCAAATAGTTATGCGTGTCCATGGAATGCGAATGGTCGGTGCCGTCGGCGCCCGTGACCTCGATCCAGGAATCCTCGCTCGCTACGACCTTGCGGATCGTGTCGTTTTTCATGGCCTCCTGCATCATCAGCGCTACGTCGTGTGCGGTTGAGTGCATATCGCCAGCCCACTCATCAAAGTCCAGACCATGCGGGTTTTCAAAAAGCGTACCGGTGCAGCCGAGCTTCTTAGCGCGCTCGTTCATGGCCTTCACAAATGTGGCCTCGGCGTCTTTGGTCTTAGGGTCGATCTTCTTGCCCACATATTCAGCGAGCACGATGGCGGCGTCGTTGCCCGAGGGAATCATCAGGCCGCGCAGTGCCTGCTCCACGGTAAGCTCGTCGCCTTCGAGCAAACCGGCGGTCGAATTACCCACGGTGGCTGCGGCGTTGCTCACCGTGACCTTCTCGTCCATCTTGCAATTCTCGACGGTTAGGATTGCGGTCATGACCTTGGTGATCGAGGCGATCTTGACCTGCTCATCGGCGCCGCGGGCATAGTAGACGGTGCCGTCTTTGCCCATGACGAGGGCATTGGTCGCATCGATATCGGGCAGGTTTTCGGCCGTGATGCCGCGCGCATCGGCGGTTTTGCCGCAAACATTGTCGGTCGTGAGCACTTGGGCGCCGGCGACGGTGGGCACGCCAGCGGCAAGGGCGATAGCGCAGACAAAGCCGGCGGCAAGCTGGGCTGAGCGCTTTGCAAAAGAGGTGAGGGGCTTCACGGATTTCGCTTTCGACGGGATGGTCTCTTCTGGAACTAGAGTATATCGTTTGTCGGCGTCGGCGATCATCGCGTGCGTGCGTGGCCCACATCCGCGTTCGAACGGGCACAAGGGTGCTTAAGACCGACTTAATCACCCACGCTTGTTGTGTGTGGCGTGCGTCGCCTCAGGCATAATGGAGCGCGAGAGGAGCACGCATGAACGAGCGCATACTGGTAGTTGATGACGAAAAGGCCATCGCCGACTTGGTTGGCATCTACCTTACAAAAGAGGGCTTTGATGTCCAGATTGCCTATAGCGGGGCCGATGCTGCCAAGGCGATTTTGGAGCAGGAGTTCGATTTGGCGCTGCTAGATGTCATGCTGCCCGATATCGATGGGTTTGAGCTGCTGCGTACGATCCGTTCCAGCCATACCTATCCCGTGATCATGCTGACGGCGCGCGATGCCCAGCAAGACAAGATCGGGGGCCTTTCGCTTGGCGCGGACGATTACGTGGTTAAGCCGTTCCGTCCGCTGGAGCTCATCGCGCGCGTGCACGCTCAGCTTCGCCGCTACACCAGCTACGGTAGCCGTGCACAGGCGGCCGAGTCGCCGACCATTCAGCTCGACGGCTTGGAGATCAACCGCGACGCTCGTTCCGTGACGGTGGACGGTGCACCGGTACGCCTCACACCCACCGAGTATTCAATCTTGCTGTATCTGGTCGAGCATCGCGGCAGCGTGGTGGCCGTGGAGGACCTGTTCCGCGCGGTGTGGAGCGAGGATTTTATGCCCGGCTCCAACAATACGGTGATGGTGCACATTCGCCACTTGCGCGAAAAAATCGGCGACGACGCACAAAAGCCACGCTTTATCAAAAACGTCTGGGGCGTCGGCTACATCATCGAATAGCGCCTTTGATGGTGGGGAAGTGGATATGACAAAAGACGATAGGCAGGCATTCGAGGTACCCGATCGGCTCTTTGAATACGTGAGGTCGGTCGTCGACAACCGCGCGCTTGCAACGGTGCTGCTCTTTTTGCTGAGCCTGCTGCTGATTGGCATCGACAACATCGCCGGAATCTTGACGGTGCTGCTTGCCGGCTTTTTGCTGATCGATCGATTTGAGATCGTGCGCCGCTGCATGGTGATTGGCGGCGCCGCGTGGGCCATGACGTTGGCGATTGGCGCCATGGCGCTCGGCGGCATCGAAGGGCCGGTGCTGTTCGATGCCGGCTTTGTATTCAACATGCTTGGCTTTGTGCTGGCGCTTGCCGCGTGCGTGCTGTTCTTGTGTGGCCGCGCCCTGTACTACCAGGGCTACGAACAGGGCGAGCAGCATGCCGATTGTGTGCTGGCCGCTCGTATTCAAGATCGCCTGATCGATCACCCCGACACCTGGGACAACATCGACGGCGACTTCTTGGAGGTCGAGGGCGCCCTTAACCGCGTGCGTGACCGTGAGCGCAAGGTGCAACAGGCCTTGCGTGACGAGTCGCATCGCAAGGACGATCTGGTCACGTACTTGGCACATGACCTACGCACCCCGCTTGCCAGTGTGGTGGGCTATCTTTCGCTGCTGCAAGAGGCTCCTGAGCTGCCGGTTGAGCAACGTGCGCACTTTACGGGCGTGGCTCTCGACAAGGCGCACCGGCTCGATGCACTCATCGAAGAGTTCTTCGATATCACACGCTTTGACTTCCACGATATCGTGCTCACGCGCGGCTATGTTGATCTGGGGTTGCTGCTGGCTCAGGTGGCTGACGAGTTCTATCCCATCCTCAACGAGCAGCATAAGGAAGCCCAAGTTGATATCCACGAGGACCTGACGGTGCTCGTGGATGGCGACAAGATGGCTCGCGTGTTCAACAACATCATGAAAAACGCCGTCGCCTATAGCTATGAGGGCTCGACTATCACGATTGAGGCCGGGCGCCAAGACGATGGCGGCGTGCGCGTTCGCTTTATCAATCAGGGCGATCCTATCCCTGCGGCTAAGCTCAAGGTGATCTTTGAGAAGTTCTATCGCCTGGATGCGGCGCGTGCGACCAATCGCGGTGGTGCCGGTCTGGGCCTTGCTATTGCCAAGGAGATCATCGCGGCACACGGCGGTACCGTTGCATGTGAATCGACGCCCGAACACACGATATTCACCATCGAGCTGCCCGCCGCATAGCCAGCGTGCCCTTACAAACACTTGACAATGCGCTCACGTGCATATGAGCCGCGATTTCTACTATCGATACTGCTGAATTGATATCGATGTGGAGGTATGCGGTATGACGGCTGCTGCGGCTGTGGAGCCCACGGAGCTTGAAGAACTCATGGAAGCGCAGGCCGAGGCCGCGCACGAGCGCGAGGTTGGGGATGCGACTCGCCCCACGGCAGAGGATCTTGCCGCCTCGCCGACGCGCATCGACGTCGAGGGCCTCGACCTGTTCTATGGCGACCATCATGCGCTCAAGGACGTGAATATCAAGATCCGCGACAAGCAGATCACCTCATTTATCGGGCCTTCGGGCTGCGGAAAGTCCACGTTGCTGCGCTGCTTTAACCGCATGAACGACGGCATCAAGGATTGCCGTATCGAGGGCAAGATTGCGCTCGATGGTCAAGATATCCTGGGCGATTACGACATCTGCCGTTTGCGCCAGCGCGTGGGCATGGTGTTCCAGCGCCCCACCCGTTTCCCATGAGCATCTACGACAACGTCGCCTATGGGCCGCGCGGTATGGGTGTGCGCGACCGCGTCGTGCTCGACGAGCTGGTCGAGGACTCCCTTCGTCGCGCTGCGCTATGGGATGAGGTCAAGGACAAGCTCAAAGAGTCGGGTCTGGGTCTTTCGGGCGGCCAGCAGCAGCGTCTGTGCATCGCCCGCGCGCTGGCCGTGCAGCCCGACATTCTGCTGATGGACGAGCCGACCTCGGCACTCGACCCTGTGTCGACGCTGGTGGTGGAGCAGCTGGCCTGTGAGCTCAAAGAGACCTGCACGCTCGTGGTCGTTACGCACAATATGCAGCAGGCGGCGCGTATCTCCGATTCGGTCGCATTCTTTTTGCTGGGTGAGCTGGTGGAGCACGCGCCCACCGCGCAACTCTTCAAGAATCCGACCGATCCGCGCACGGCGGATTATTTGACGGGGCGTTTTGGCTGATACCATCTAGTAAAGGTACCTTTAGGGTTAAGATGCGGTCATGCCGGCCGCAAAGGGGTTCAACATGATCTATTACGTCGAGGACGATGACAACATCAGGGATTTGACGGTCTATGCGCTGCGCAAGCAGGGGATTGAGGCCGAAGGCTTTTCGTGCGACGGTGAGTTTAAGGCTGCCGTGGCGCGACGGGTACCCGATGCCGTCCTGCTCGACATCATGCTGCCCGATACCGATGGCTTGGCGATTATGCGTCGACTGCGTGCCGATCGCCTGACGGCGACGGTGCCCATCATGATGCTTACCGCCAAGGATACCGAGCTCGACAAGGTGATGGCGCTCGATGGCGGTGCCGACGATTACCTGACTAAGCCGTTTTCGCTCATGGAGCTTGCGAGCCGCTGCCGCGCACTGCTGCGTCGCGGCGGCATGGTCAAGCAGGCGAGCGATGTGCTCAGCGTGGGCGACATCGTGCTCTCGCCCAGCCATCGCGAGGTGACCGTTGCCGGCGAGCCGCTTAAGCTCACCCTGCGCGAGTTCGACCTGCTCGAGTACCTCATGCGCAAGCCCGGCGTGGTTTTTACCCGCGAGTCGTTGCTGCAGAGCGTGTGGGGCTGGGACTTCGACGGCGGTTCGCGCACCGTTGACGTGCACGTGCAGACGCTTCGCCAAAAACTGGGCGAGCATGCCAGCGCCATCGAGACCGTGCGCGGCGTGGGCTACCGCTTGGCCGAGCCTTCTGCCGGCGATGGTGCCAAAGGCGACGACACCGCGGCCACCGCATCGGAGGAGTAACCCGTGGTCTTCGCCCCCCAGGGAAAACATACGCTGTCGCACCGCGTTTTTGTGACGATCTTTGTCTGCGCCATGGCGGTTATCGTGGCGTTTACGGTGCTGGGTGCGTTCTTTGTGCAAAACACCTTGGCGGATGCCACGAGTGCCAATCTGGCGCAGGAAACCGAGCTCATTGCTGCCGCTCTCGACGAACAGCAGGAGCCCATCCCGTTCTTGCGTAGTCTCGATCGCGAGGACTTGCGCATCACGCTGATTAACAAGGATGGATCGGTTGCCTACGACAACGAGGCGTCGCCTTCCACACTGCCCAACCATGGCGATCGCCCCGAGGTCATCGAGGCCTTTGAGAGTGGTTTGGGTTCCGCGGAGCGCGCAAGCTCTACGCTCGACGAGATTATGCTGTATCGCGCCGTCGCCCTTGATAACGGCCAGGTTGTCCGCTTGGCGCAGGCCCAGCCTGGCGTTGCGGCGATTTTGCTGTCGATGGTGGCGCCGATGCTGCTTATCGCAGCAGCGGGTGCGGTACTCTCGTTTTTTATGGCGCGCCGCGAGTCCCGTGCCATCATCGCGCCGTTGCAAGAGGTGGATTTGGACCACCCACGCCGTAGCTATGAGCACGCCTATGCCGAGATGGTCCCCATGCTTGAGCGTATCGAGTCGCAGCGCCAGGAACTCAAGCGCCAAATGGCGGTGCTAGCGGACAACGACCGTATGCGCCGCGAGTTCACGGCGAATATCACCCATGAGCTCAAGACGCCGCTTACGGCGATTTCGGGCTATGCCGAGCTCATCGCAAACGGCATGGTCGAGGGCGAGGGCGACCTGCGCAACTTTGGCGGTCGCATCTATCGTGAGGCGGGCCGCTTGGCAGCGCTTGTCAACGATATCCTTACGCTGTCTAACTTGGACGAGGCCGAGCGTGCAGCTGAGGGCGAGGCGGTGCCCATTGGGTCCACGGAGCCTATTGAGCTCTCGCGTGCCATCTACGCGGTCGAGCAGCGTCTTGAACAGGTCGCCCGTCAGGCGAATGTGACGATAAGTCATGAGACCAAGCCTGTGGTCATCGAG
The DNA here is from genome assembly GCA_900553475.1 of uncultured Collinsella sp. Lineage (GTDB taxonomy): Bacteria > Actinomycetota > Coriobacteriia > Coriobacteriales > Coriobacteriaceae > Collinsella. The sequence goes on from USEF01000012.1 coordinate 11,635, forward strand.
GGCGTGTCGCGCTTGATTGACGAGCTCATCTATAATCTGGCAAGCAACGCCATCCGCTACAATCGACCCGGCGGTACGGTTACGCTGCAGTGCGGCACCAACGACGAAGGCCATCCGTTCCTTGCGGTCGCCGACACGGGAATCGGTATCGCGCCTGAAGAACAGGGCAAGGTATTTGAGCGGTTCTATCGCGTGGACAAGAGTAGGTCCAAGGCACGCGGCGGAACCGGTCTGGGGCTTGCCATTGTCAAGCATGCGGCCCTGTATCATCACGCCACGCTCGATCTGTCGAGCGAGTTGGGCGTGGGAACCACCATTACGGTGACGTTTCCCATACAGCAGGACGAGCCATTCGCATAGCGATACAACATAGATATTGATGTAGACGCCGCATTTGACTTTCGGGTGCGGCGTTGTTGTGCAATTTTACGATTGCTTCCGACATTTTTACAGGAGAGTCTGTTTCTTATGTATAGAGTTTGGTCTCGGTAAAAAGATGCGATAACATACGGACAGTTTTGTCAATCCGAACTGGGGAAATGAAAGGCAAGCTGCATGACCCTTCTCGAACTGTTCCAGCTGCTGAAGAAGCACCTTCAGCTGGTCATCACCCTTCCGGTGGTCTGCGCGATCGCCATGGGCATCGTGTCCTTCGTTGCGATGGACAACACCTATACCGCGACGACGAGCATGTACATTCTCGCCAAGACCGACGATAGCGGTCAGATGAGCTACAACGATCTCTCGGCGAGTCAGATGCTTTCCAACGATATCGCCACGCTGCTGGATAGCGATAGCGTTAAGAGCGGCGCAGCCAATGAACTGGGCCTCACCGATCTGGATGACTACAAGGTGTCTGTTTCCTCCGAGAACACCACGCGTGTCATTACGCTTTCGGTTACCGGCACCGATGCCAAGGAGACGGCTAAGGTCGCAAAGGCCATAGCTAGCTCGGTGAGTACGGTCGCTCAGAACGTCGGCGCTGCCCAGAGCATCAACGTTATCGACGAGGCTAAGACCCCCGAAGCCCCCAGCGGCCCCAAGCGTATGCTGTACGTTGCTGTCGCGTTCCTCGCGGGCATCTTTATCGCAGTTGCCTATGTCGTTTTGGCAGACATGCTCAACACCCGCATCCGCGGTGCCGAAGAGGCAGAAGAGCTCCTGGGCATTCCCGTTGTTGGCCGAATTCCGGCTATGAAAGGTGGTAAATAGGCATGGCTAAGGCAAAGAACACCGATAAGCTCGTTGTACAGAATGCCGCCAAGACCCTTCTGGCCAACATCCGCTTTGCGAGCGTGGACGACCCCATTCGCACCATCACCGTTACCTCCTCGATTCCCAACGAGGGCAAGTCTACGGTTTCCATTAACCTTGCTCAGGCAATTGCCACGAGTGGCAAGTCCGTGCTCCTGGTTGAGGCCGATATGCGCCGCAGGTCCCTTTCCGATATGCTCGGCGTTCGTTCGCGCGGCGGACTCTATGCGGTTCTTTCCGAGCAGATCTCCATTGACCAGGCAATTGTCGAGACGGGTCAGAAGAACTTCTACTTCCTTGATGCCGAGCCGCATATTCCCAATCCTGCCGACATCATCGTCTCTCACCGCTTTGCCAAGCTGGTAAAGGCACTGTCTGCTAAGTTCCAGTACGTCATCTTCGACGCTCCCCCGGTCGGCACCTTCATCGATGCTGCCGAGATTGCCAGCCTGACCGACGGCACGCTGTTCGTGGTGCGCGAGGACTTCACCAAGCGCGAGGAGGCGCTCAACGCCATCGGTCAGCTTAAGAAGTCCGAGAAGGTCAAGCTCATCGGTACCGTTATGAACTACTGCGAGACCGAGACCAGCGAGTACTACTACTCCTACTACACCAAGGACGGTAAGAAGGTTAAGAAGGGCTCCGACGATCAGGGGACTTCCAAAAAGGGCATCTTCACCAACCGAGCAAACGTTTAGTTGATTAAGGCTGACCTATGCGTGACATTCATTGCCATATCTTGCCGGGTGTAGACGACGGCGCCGCCGATCTCGATGAGAGCTTGGCGATGCTCGAGGCTGCCAAGCGGGCCGGTGTAACCAGAATCGTTTGCACTCCTCACTGCCGTGATCCCTATTTTGATTACGACAAGATGTGGGATGCCTTTGAGCTGCTGCGTGATAACGCTGACGGTTTTCCGCTCCAGATGGGCTTCGAGGTCAACCATCGAAAGCTCGTTGAGCTTGGTATCGATGCCGCGGAGCACTTGCATTTCGATGGGACCAACGAGTTTCTGCTCGAACTTTCGACGCATGCCGATGCGTATGCGTTTAGAGAGTACGAGAACACGATTTACGATTTGCAGTGCCGTGGCTACCAGGTGATCATCGCTCATCCTGAGCGCTATCGTGCGGTTCAAAAGGATGTAAGCGTGGCGGAGCGTCTGGTCGATATGGGCTGCAAGCTGCAGGCTTCGGCGGACTTTATTGCCGGCGGTCGCTTTGGTCGCGAGAAAAAGCCGGCACAGCGCCTGTTCGATCAGAACCTGTACAGCTTCATCGCGAGCGATGCCCATAACGTGGGTCATTACGACTGCCTGGCGAAGGCTCGCGCGAAGTTTAGCGTACGCGGAGCTCATTTTCGCTAAAATCTGTCCCTAACGTTCGCATTGAATGAAAGGGCAGCCATGGATATCCAACTTAAGACGGGATGCTTTGATGACGCGGCGTTGGTGCGCCGCGTCGTTTTTATGGACGAGCAGGGCTACGAGAATGAGTTCGACGCTATCGACGAGGATCCAAACTGCATTCATGTGACGCTCTATGTAGACGGCGAGCTTGCCGGTTGCTCGCGCGTGTTTCCCGAAGAGCTTGAGCGCGTGGCTGACGCAGAGGCCCCGGTGTTGCCGGCATGCAACATGGACGAAGGCGTTGCGGCGGGGGAGACCTACATTATGGGGCGCGTCGCCGTGCTGCCGGCTATGCGTCGTCGCGGACTGGCGAGTGCGATCGTGGAGACCAGTGCTTCGTGTGCACGCGATGCCGGCGCCAAGCTTATTAAGCTGCATGCGCAGGAATACGTGCTGCCGCTCTATGTAAAGGCGGGCTAAACGCAAATTGCCCCGGTAGATTACGAAGACGAGGGCCAGCCCCATGTCTGGATGGCCAAGCGCGTAGATGGCAGATAGGGACGTTCCTTTTCTGCCGGCAGCTGGGGACACTCCTTGGCAATTGACGCATTGGAGCGCTCGGACATACAGTTTTTCGATTCCGTATGTATATATGCGCGCTATTGGGTTATAAAATCTAAGTCTGAACATAGCAGGTCTGCGATGCGGCTCGGGCAACCGGGCCGTTTTTGCGGACGGGGGTAGCGCGAAAGGACTGCACATGCGTCAATTTAAGACCGAGAGCAAAAAACTGCTCGACCTCATGATCAACTCCATCTACACCAATAAGGAAATCTTCCTGCGCGAGCTTATCTCTAACGCGAGCGACGCCGTCGACAAGCTCAACTTTAAGAGCCTGCAGGATCCGAGCGTCAAGATCAACCAGGGCGACCTGGCCATTCGCGTCTCCTTTGATAAAGACGCCCGCACCATTACCATCTCGGATAACGGCATTGGCATGACCGCCGAGGAGCTCGAGCGCAATCTGGGCACCATCGCCCATTCCGGCTCCGAGGAGTTTAAGACCGAGAACGCCGAGCAGCAGGGCTCCGATGTCGACATCATCGGCCAGTTTGGCGTGGGCTTCTACTCTGCCTTTATGGTTGCCAGCCATGTGAAGGTCGTCAGCCGCGCCTATGGCGAGGATGTCGCCCATGTGTGGGAATCCGACGGTCTTGAGGGCTACACCATCGAGGACGGTGAGCGCGCCGAGCACGGTACCGATGTCATCCTGACGCTGCGCGAGAACGAGAAGCTCGATGCCGACGGCGAGGCCGAGACCTACGATCGCTTCCTGACCGAGTGGGGTCTCAAGAGCCTGATTCAGCAGTACAGCAACTATGTGCGCTACCCGATTCAGATGATGGTGTCCAAGAGCCGCCAGAAACCCAAGCCCGAGGACGCCGGCGACGATTACAAGCCCGAGTACGAGGACTACCAGGAGCTCGAGACCGTCAATTCCATGACACCGATCTGGAAGAAGCGCAGCTCCGATGTCGAGCAGAAGGACTACGACGAGTTCTACAAGTCCACGTTCCACGACTTTGACGATCCTGCGCGCACCATCAGCTTCCATGCCGAGGGCACGCTCGAGTACGATGCCCTGCTGTTTGTGCCGGGCCGCGCGCCGTTCGATCTGTACAGCAAGGATTACGAGAAGGGTCTGGCACTCTACAGCTCCAACGTCCTGATCATGGAGAAGTGCGACGACCTGCTGCCCGACTACTACAACTTTGTCCGCGGTGTCGTGGATTCCGCCGACGTGTCGCTCAACATCTCGCGCGAGACGCTGCAGCAGAACCGTCAGCTCAAGGCCATCGCCAAGCGTGTGGAAAAGAAGATCACCGCCGACCTTGAGGATATGCGTGACAACGACCGCGAGGCCTACGAGAAGTTCTTTGAGAACTTTGGCCGCGGTCTTAAGTACGGCATCTACTCGAGCTATGGCATGAAGGCCGATGAGCTCGCCGACCTGCTGCTGTTCTGGTCTGCCAAGGAGCAGAAGATGATTACCCTGGCCGAGTATGCCAAGGGCATGTCCGAGGATCAGAAGGCCATTTACTACGCCGCCGGCGACTCGCGTGAGCGCTTGGCCAAGATGCCCGTGGTAAAGGGCGTGCTCGACCGCGGCTATGACGTGCTGCTGCTGACGCAGGACGTGGATGAGTTCACATTCCAGGCTATGCGTGAGTACGTTGCCGCCGATATGCCCAAGATCTACGAGGACGATGCTGCCCGCGAGGCTGCCGAGAAGGCCGTGGCCGACGGTGCAGAGCCCGAGGTCGAGGATCGTCATCTGGAGCTCAAGAACGTTGCAACCGGTGATCTTGACCTGGCGACCGAGGACGAGAAGAAGGAGGCCGAGGACGCCACCAAGGAGAACGAGGACCTCTTTAGCGCCATGAAGGAGGCGCTCGGCGACAAGGTCGAGAAGGTCGCCGTCTCTGCGCGCCTGACCGATGCTCCCGCGTGCATCACCACCGAGGGCCCGCTTTCGCTCGAGATGGAGAAGGTGCTCCAGAAGGGTCCCGAGGGCGCGCCCGACGGTATGCCCAAGAGCCAGCGCGTGCTCGAGCTCAACGCCAAGCACCCGGTCTTTGCCAAGCTCGTCGCTGCCCAGAAGGCGGGCGACACCGACAAGATCAAGCAGTACTCCGGCCTGCTCTATGACCAGGCCCTGCTGGTCGAGGGCGTTTTGCCCGAGGACCCCGTGGCCTTCGCGGCGACTGTCTGCAACTTGATGTAGTTGGTCGTTACGCGGTTTTACCAAACCGCGTAACAGCTCGACGCTGCAAGCCCGCCAGAGCGGCAATCTGCCTTTCAACTTCGGCGGCATGACCAGAAGGTCAATGCCGCCTCGCTTCACGGCACCTTGCCTCACCAGCTGGCTTCTCGCTGACGTTGAGGTGACCTGTGGGGTTACCGCTGTTGTTGCGAAGATTTCCGATACGGCGAGCTGCTCCGATAACACGTTTGCTTGCTTGGCTTGAGTGCTTCGCTCTTGGCTGTACTTGGCGATTTGCAACTTTTCAATTGACGGCTCGCGTTTCTGTGAGGGGGCGCGGGCCGGTTTTCTATCAGCCCTATTGACTTGGCGGGCTGTCGTAAGAAAGGGAAGGCTCCTATGGAGTTTGTTCTTGATAACGGTTCTATCCGCGTAGCACTGAGCACGGCGGGCGGGTCGTTCACTTCTATTGCGGCCAACGGCCGTGAGTACCTGTGGCAGGGTGACCCGGCGGTCTGGTCGGGCCAGGCACCCATTTGTTTCCCGATCTGCGGCGGCCTTCGTGACGGTCGCGCAATGACCACGGGCGGCCGCGAGGTCAAGCTCGCCCGCCACGGCTTTGCTCGCAAGCAGGAGTGGAAGCTCGAGGAGCAGAGCGACAACATGGTTGCGCTGAGCTTAAGCTCTGCCGACCATGCCGAGTTGCTCGAGCAGTACCCGTATCCGTTTAAGATCGTTGCTCGTTACACGATCGATGCGGAGAAGGTGGCCGTGTCGTACGAGGTGACCAATGAGGGCACCGAGGACATGCCGTTCTTTGTGGGCGGTCACCCTGGCTTTAAGTGCCCGCTTGACGAGGGCGAGTCCTACGACGACTACGAGCTCCGTTTTGAGCAGCGCGAGGCCGCCGAGCTCTGTACTGCCGTTCCCTCGACGGGCCTGATTGATGTTGAGCATCGCAGCAAGAACCCGATGGTTGGCCATGACCTGCCGCTGACCCACGAACTCTTTGACTTCGCAGAGACCATCTTTGACGTGCTCGAGAGCCACGTGGTTACGCTTACCAAGAAAACCGAGGACAAGGGCGTGCGCCTGACGTTCCCCGATATGCCATACCTGATTGTGTGGAGCAAGCCCGAGGGCGACTTTGTGGCCGTGGAACCGTGGGGCGGCCTGTCCACCTGCTCCGACGAGGACGATATTCTGGAGCACAAGCGCGGCTGCCTGGTGGCCAAGCCGGGAGAGACCGTCACCCGCGGCTTTGAGATCGAGATCCTTTAACGAGCTATCGTATGTTTGGGGCGGGTTATGCCGCCCCGGAACAGGAGTTCAACATGATTCTGACCGTTACCATGAACCCGTCGATTGATACGCGCTATCAGCTCGACAAGCTGATCATCGACGATGTTAACCGTGTGACACCCGAAAAGACCGCTGGCGGCAAGGGCCTCAACGTGAGTCGCGTGCTGCTGCAGCTGGGTGACGACGTGCTCGCGACCGGCCTGCTCGGCGGCCATATGGGTGCCTATATGGCCGAGCTTATGGATGCCGACGGCGTCAAGAACGACTTTGTGCCTATTACCGGTGAGACGCGCATCTGCCTGAATATCCTGCACGAGGGTAATCAGACCGAGCTGCTGGAGAGCGGCCCGCAGATCGCCCCGGCCGAGCTCGAGGCCTTTACGGCCAAGTTCGCCGAGCTCGCAGCGAAGGCGGACGTCGTGACGCTTTCGGGCTCGCTGCCGCGTGGCGTCGATGCCGGCTACTATGCCGAGCTCGTCAAGATCGCCGAGGAGGCGGGCGCCAAGGTGCTGCTCGACACCTCGGGCGCATCGCTGGAGGCCGCGCTGGAGTCCGACGCTAAGCCTGAGCTCGTAAAGCCCAACCTGACCGAGATTAACGGCCTGCTGGGTACGTCCTTTACGACCGATGATGTCGATGCCCTGCGCGAGGCGCTCGCCGCCGATGACCGTTTTGCCGGTATCCCCTGGGTTGTCGTTTCGATGGGCGCTGCCGGTTCGGTTGGCTTCCATGAGGGTCGCGCGTTCCGCGCCAAGACGCCCGCGATTGCGGCTGTGAACGCAACGGGTTCCGGCGACTCGACCATCGCCGGCTTTGCACATGCCATTGCTG